>JAGVOW010000108.1 GCA_020052515.1 Brevinematales bacterium
ACCCTCCGTTATTATTATTCTATATAACTTCAGTATCTGACCTGTCTTGCCACTCTCCAGTGGCTCTTGCATCGGACACTCACCTTAGTCCTATAAACTGATACTTTCAAAAATCTATAGAGCAGTAGTATAGCTCATTCGAAATATTTAGTCAACTATTCACCAGCAAAGAAGTGTCGCACTGACGCATAACAACAGTTCAGCTTTCATTCATTTGCACTGGATCAGTATTATAAACTAAAAAAAAAATCTCGTCAAATTTTCAAAAAATTATTTCGTTGAGAGAGGGTATCGAAGCTTGTCCAATCCGTTTTATTGATTTATCTTTTCTTCCCTTTCGATATAAAATCAAGCTAACAATCAATAATATATACCCAACTGACAACCGCCAGGACACTCAGTATAATCCTTAAAATCTCATTCATGAAACCCTTCTTTCTTTGAATTATAACATGGGCAGAAGTTCCTAATAAGAAAAATAATCCAACCTGCTTAAACCTTTAACTTCTCATTGACTATTTTAATAAATTCATCCCCGGAAACCACAAACACCTTCTTATAATCAAAATCGCTGCCTTCTTCACGCGCAACTCCATATAAAGAATAAACCGTCATACAGGGCGGCGCGAAAAATTCGCCCAGAGCTAAATCATGCATTTCCCTCAATTCCAGCAAAGGTATCTGAGAAGGGACTTTATATAAAACATAAACGCTATCCTCAAATTTAAACTCCCAATAAGACGGCTTCTTGGCCAGTTTTGCTATACTGCTCGGCGCCGCCAGGCTATTAATCAAAAGCTGCGTCTTTTCGTCCTCATGAGAAAAAACATATTCCATCTTGGGATTTCTGATAACATGAAGGTACTCATTGTTAATATGGCTTAAATCCCTGTAGCTGGGATTTATTTTAAAAGCCTCTTCCCAGGATTTGATAGCCGGATAATATTTATGAATAGAAAAATATGCCTTGCCGGATAAATAAAGCAGCTCGCACCGTTTTTCCTTAGAAACTTTTTGAATGTTTTTATTGATCATTTCCAGCGCTTCTTCCGTCTTGCTCTGTAAAATAAGCGCGTTTACTATTTTTACTACCGCCTCTTCAAAGTAATCAGATTCCGTCAGCAGAGTGCTTAACGTATCTATCACCTTTTGAAAATCTTTTATTTCCATACAAACATCAGACAGCATAAAAGAGACAGAAGATTTAAAAACCTTATCTATTTTCACCCTTTCATCCAAAAGGACCATCTCCAATTGCTTCGCGGCATCCGCGAACAAATGAATCTGAAAATAAATCCAGCCCAGTTTATTCCTGGCATTAATATTATCCGGATTGATATCAATGAGCCTTTCAAAATAGTTTTTCGCTTTTTGATAATTCTTCGCTTCTAAAAAAATCTCACCTGAAGCCAGAAGGGCTTTTGTATTTCTTCGCTGGCGATCCAGCACCAGGGCATAGTAGCTTAATGCCACTTCATAATTAAGCTGTTTTCGATTGAGCTCCGCTATCCTCAAATAGAGCTGTGTTTTAATATTTTCCTCGCCGGGCGCAAAAGAAAAAAGCGCCGCCTTTTCATAATAATGAAGGGCCTCCCCATATTTTTTCAATCCTTCATACGCCTCGCCGATATAATACCGGATCAGATAATCCTGAGGCCTGGAATCAATTTTTTTAAGGCAAAGGCTCAATGCCTTCTGATAATCCCCCGCTTTCAGCCATTCATCCGCCTTTAAATAAAAATTGTCTTTTTTCATATAGAAAAAGACAACTCCTATCAATCCAGCCATAGTCAATATAAATAAAGTAATAACGATAGAAACTGTATTCATAAATTACACCGGCCTACAGTTTTTTGGTTTTTAAAACTTTCCTTATTATAAATCACTTTATTTTTTTAATCCACCAAAAATTAGTTATCAGCGAGCCTGTTTTAAGATAGCGGGCTCATAAACCGAGAATATAAAGAATAAAAGTAACTAGTCGGCTGATCAAAAATTTTCCATTTTGGGAGACGTTGGAGGTTCCCTCGATAGTGCGGCAAAGCAAGAAGCCGTAAACTCGGGAACCGGTCGTCGAGTCTACCGCTTCTTTGTTCTTCTTTGCTACCGAGACGACCCGCCCCCAACTCCTCCCAAGAGGGGAGATTGGCTGAATAGTCACTAATTGAGATGGTTTATGAAAAAAGTCAGAGTATCCTTGAGAGTAAAGTTTTCTATCATTATTATCTTATTCAGCTCTGTTATATTGCTGTATAATTTCATTGTAACGGGATATTCCATTCTAAACAAGAATCAGGCGTTTTTGGCAAAAGTGCTCCTGCAGGACGCGGTAAAATCCCTGGAATATTTTTCCTCAACCGTTAACGATGGGCTTGTTCTGGATGACGATATCCTCCTTATTAATACTTTTGACAAAATCAAGAAAATGGATAATATCGACTATGCCATTTTGTTTGATAAAGACAAAAACATCCGGTTACATTCCGAAACCTTTGCGAAACAGGAACTGGATAAAAACAATGAGATTTTTAATAACCTGGAAAATGCCACTAATATTACCATTTATCCAGCCTTTAATGCAAAAGACATCAAGAATTCTTATGTCATCTTAAAAGTATTCACCGACAATAAAAATCAGTTCAATGGAATGCTTCTCGTAAAATACTCCACCGCTACCCTCAGTCAATTGATCGGCCAGATTCGAGACAGTTTCATTTTCAATATGAGGGTCATATTAATAACAGGAATAATTTTCGCGGTTTTAATCGGTATTTTAATGGCTACCATAACGCTCTTGCCGATTAAAACGATGGTAAAAGGAATGGAAATAGTGGGTAAAGGCAACCTGGATTATGTCCTTCCTGTGAAGCGCAACGATGAGCTGGGTTTTCTGTCAAATAGTTTTAACGAGATGACTCAAAAGATTAAAGAAGGACAAAAATTTCAAATTGAACAGAAGAAGAATGAAGAACAGATGCTGATAGCCAAAGGCATCCAGGAATCCATCTTTCCTGAGAAACCTCTCATAGAATCAAACTATGAAATAGCCTCCTTCACAGTCGCTGCCAAAATAATCGGCGGAGATTACAATTATTTCAAAAAAATTGACTCCCGCTATTCATATTTTACTGTCGCGGACATATCTGGAAAAGGCGTACCGGCGGCTCTGATTACATTTATGCTGTCTACCGTTTTACATGCAATAATTGGGAAAGAAAAGAATTATGACGCCGGCTTTCTCTTGACTGAAACAAATAAAATAGCTTTTCCAGAGCTCGTTAAAATGGAACGTTATGCTACCGCGATGCTCTGTTTCTTTGACGATCAGGATAAAACTTTAAATTTCGCTTCCGCCGGCCATGGAGACCTTTATGTATTCCGCGGTAATACAAACAATTTCATGAAATCGACAAACACCTTTCTGCCGCTTGGAGTTCTGGAAGAAACCGAATACAAGTCGGGGAAAATAAAACTCTATCCGAATGACATTGTGGTGATTATCACAGACGGCATTACCGACGCGAAAAACGAAGAGAAAAAAGACTATGGAATAAACCGCTTTCTAAACAACAAATCTTTTTACGAAAATCTTCCGCTAGAAGAACTCCTTCACAGGCTCAAAGAGGATGTCTTTAATTTTATTAGCAAAGCGGAACAGTTTGACGATATGACCCTGCTTCTTTTTAAATTGAAAGCATGAGGGTAAATAAATGAGATTTTTCCTCCTCTCTCTCCTTTTTCTTTTCTTCGAAAATTCTTTGTTCTCCTCTCAATTTACCCTGAAAGGCTGGGAATATGAAACAAAACTTTCTCATCAGGGGCATCCTATTACTGCAGATGACATCTATTTTTTAAAAACGGCCGTATTAAACGGAAAAATTTTTCTGTTTTACAAAAACCACGACAGCTTAATGGCTTTGCAATTTGAGAATAACAAAGTAGCCGCTGTCCGGGAAATCCAGAAAATTGATAAATTTACACTGCCTGTCATTAAAGCAAACAGCAACATTTTAAGCATACTTTTTTATTTAAATGGGTATTATCAATTAATGATGGGCGAGTCAGGGCAGCTGGATAAAATGCGCACCATTTATTCCTTTCCCTACCCGATGAATTACAATTCTGATTTATTTGTTCAAAACCATGACATTGTCATTTCTTTGCCGGTCATTATCAATGAAAAACCGGCAATAAAAATTAAAGCCCTTGAAAAAAAACAAGGGAACTACACCAGCAGAGACTGGGATATCTCGGCGCCGGATGAACGCGACAAAGGCATTTTCTTTTTTAGAATGTTTAAAGAAAATGATAAATATTTCAGTTATTTTATCAAACGTTTTTATGACAGTTCCTTAAAGCAGATCAGGGACTCTCTTTGCTATTTCCAGACTTCAGATTTTTCACAGATAAAAAACGCAAAACCAAATTTACTCATCCCATTTGGATGGAGCGATCACCCGCCCGATATTTTATCTTATCAAGGGAACATCACTATTTTAATATCCAGAAAGAGAGATTCTGCCTATTTGCTCCGGCTGCTTTCGGACAAAAATAAAATCGAATATCCGATCAGTCAGGAATATATCAACGCCTACAGCCCGGTTTATTTATTTGAAAATGGAATCCTGGATTTGTTTTACCTGGGAAACTTAGGGGGGAAATCTCAAATTTACCACCGAAAAATTGATTTAAACCGGATCGATCAAATTGACAGCCTCTCCTCTGATTTTAGTAATATCGCGGCAACAAAACCAGATAATAATGTATACGCCCTATCTCTGTGCAAAAAAGGATCGGAATCTTACATCTTCTATATCTGCTCAAATGATGGAGCTATCTATTACTCGAAAACAGACCGCAGCGTTCAAGGCCTTCAAATAGAAAAAGAATTAAAAATAGAAAATAATGAAGAATACTACGATTTCGCATGGAAAATACCAGATGACCCATCCGGTATTTCCGGATATTCTTACATCATTGACGACAAACCGGACACCCTGCCTGTGATTGTAAATCTTTCCGCTCAGGAACGGTTTGTAAGTACAAAGCACTTAAAAAAAGAAGGAGATTACTTCCTGCACATCAAAGTAATAGACGGTATTGGAAATTCTGGGCCAGTAGAGCACATTGTCTTTTCAACCGGAAAAGTAAGTGAAAAAACTATCTTTGCCCGGATCAATGAAAGTACCTCTCAGTCAAAAATCAACAAGGCCATTGAGTTTATAAATTCGGAACTCTCGCTATCCAATGATTATGAAAAAGGTTCCTACCTGGCTTTGCTGAATTATTATAAAGAAGTGGAAAAAAATATAATGGAAAAAAATTATTCTTTGGCCAGGAAAAATTTAAACCGATGCATACTGATTGATCCATTTCGCATGGAAACAGCGCTCTATCTTCAGTTAATAAAAAAAGAAGAAGAAAACCCCTTTTATAAATACCAGATGCTCTTGAATATTTTCTTATTTCTCGCTTTAATTTTATTATTATCATTATTGTATGGAGTGTTTGCAAAATTATGAAACCATTAATTCTGACCGCGTTCTGGATCTTTTTTTTGGCCACTTCACTATGGCCAGATATCACTGTTGCCTATTATAAGAATTTTAAACTGTTTCCCGACATGGATGAAAAAGATATTCAGGAGTACAAAAAGTTTCAGTTGACCGGCTATTCAGAATCTGATATTCTCGAAAGATTGCAGAATAAATACTTCTTTTCCATACCCGCTTTTGACACTTCACTTTCAAATTATCAATATGGGTGCGTTCGGGCCACCGAAGACAAAGAGAAGAACAGCATCACAATAGAAGAACCGGTAACAGGTTTTTCCATTGAAATGATTTTTGCTCTGTTTGAAAATAAAAAGATAATTCGAAGCAAAACCATTAAACATCTTGGAAAAGTGATTGATATTGTTAATTATGGTTACGACAAAAAAGGGGGAATGATTTCGATTAAATCTAGATTGTACCCACCCCCGGCCCCTCCCAAAAGGGGAGATTAATAACAAAGGACTTGGAGGTCTCCTATTATATTACGCTGGCTTAAATTAGCGATAATAACATTGTTCTTCATAGCTGTCTTTTCAATGAGCTGGAGCAGGACTTTAAATGAAATTAAAAGTTCCGGCTACCTTGCCTTCGCTGTAAGCGACCATTTTTTCCATTATACACTGGCTCAGAAATTCGCGGAATCCATCGGTGTCAAGCCAAAATTTGTCTGGGTTTATCCGGGGGATTACTTTAAAAAAGATATTGTCGGAAATCCTTTGCTTTTATCAGATGTGGATATTTATGCCGGCCACATTTTACTTCCGGCTGGATTTAAAAACAGGGTTTTATTTGCCCCTCTTTTTCCTACAATCAAAGTCTGTGTCTATAGAGCTAGAACGTCTATAAACGCGCTGGACGTGACAAAAATCAAAGCCGGCCTTCTGGAAGAAGAAGACAAACAAGCTTCGGATTGTGAAAATCAGATCCGTAATCTTCAAATCGGATCTATTGATTTTATTATAATGGATAGTGACCTCGCCCTTTATTATTCAAAAAAGAATATGGGTTTATCAGTTAACATAGATATTCTAAAAGATCTCGCTTTGATCCATGAAGCAGGATGGGTATTTCCCAGAGAGAATATTGACTTGAAGAAGGTTTTCCTCGATTTTGTAAAATCAGAAAAAACAAATCATGCATTTTATACTTTGTGGGAGCATAACTATGAAATACCTTACAAAGAGTACGAAGATACTCTAAACATTATTTCACAAAGAGGAGACGACCTATTTAGGAAAAGCCTGGACTATGCATTCAACAAACAATACTCGAACTCACTTACCCTTCTTCAAAGCGTAAAAAAAATGAATTTAGCATCCGAAAGAATAGAGCGTCTCTACGACACAATTTATATAAATTGGCTCAAAGACACAAAAGGTATTCAAAACCAGATCTCTATATTAGACAGCTATATGAAATCAGATTTTTCAGATTATTTTATCCGTTATTTAAAAGAAAAACATCCCGGCTTACTCAGGCAGTATCTTGCCAGCTTAAAGAAAGAAAGAGAACAAAGTTTAAAAAATCGCCGAATTTCAGAAGCGATTGCCGCACAGGCTATTATCTCTTCATTTAATCCAGACACTGCTGTTGAAAAACAGATATATGATGATATTTATCTGGTTATGCTCGAATCCAGCGAAGAGTCCAATAGCCAGAACTCTCTGGAATTGCTGGAGAATTATGTAAAAGAAAAGCCTTCTACCTACTTCTTCAGAAAACTCAAGAAAAAATTGCCTTCTCTATACAATGATTACCTCAATAGTCTTCAAACAGAGCAAAATAACGCTCTTAGAATAAAGGATTTAGACCGCGCGGAAAAACTCCAGGAAACTATTTTTTCTATGAACCCGGATTCTTTTGAAGAAATGAATAAACTGGCCATTTTAAGAAATAAAAATAAAATTTTAAAATTGTCTGCCAATCAGGAAAAAGAAATGCCGGAAGAAGAAACATTGAATTTTATCCAGCTCCAATCAAACAATCTCTACGAAATAAAAACCCTTCCCAATGAAAACCAGGTCAATATTGAAAAAATAATAAATGAAGGCGAAAAAGCTATAGAAAATTACGAAGGAGAAAGATACTACAGGCTTGGAATACTGTATTTTGAAGAAAAAAATTACACAGAAGCTCTGAGTGCCTTTCAAAGCGCAAAGAGCATGAGTTATAGAACCAACGAAAGCTTTGATTATATTAATAAGATCATCGCTATCTTAGAACAAAAAGAAAAGGAAAAAAACGAAGCTAAACTGAAGAATTTCAATGAGTTTTTCGGCAAAGCCATTTCCTATTTTTTGAAAGAAGATTATTCTCAGGCTCTGGAAAGTATTCTTGCCTGCCTGAATCTGTTTCCGGAGAACCAGGAGGCAAAAAAATACAGCCGGATCATTTCGGACAATCTTTATCTGGAAGGCGAAAAAACTATCGCTTCCTCTTCTCCTTATTATTACTTTTATTTAAACAGAATGAATACCGCGGAAGTTCTTATAACAGAAAGAAAATACGGTGACGCAAAAAAGATTTTAGAGGAAATCCTTTCTGTTTTCCCCAATCATGAAATCACGAAACAGAAATTGATCTTCTGCCTTTTGAAGTTAGACCCTTCTGTTTTGAACAAAATTCAGAAAGACTACTTTGAAGAAGCAAAAATCCTGATAAAACAGGAAAAATTGAAAGAAGCTAATATTAAATTTTCTCTTATAAAAAAACTTAATTCGGATTTTCCCGAAATTGATAAATATTTAGACGCAACAAAAACCGTAAGGGAAGAGCTCCCAAGAAGAGAAAAAACTTCTGAATTCAAATACGAAGAAACCCTAAATCAAGCAAATAAACTTTATGAAAAAGGAAATCTAACTGAATCATTACGGTTATATAAAAGAATTTTAGATTTTATGCCGGATGATTATAAAGCCATTGTCAATTCCAGCAGAATTGAGAACCAGATCATGCTCCAAAAAAATCAGGGAAATACGAAGTATACCGCCTCCCCCATTCGAGAAAAAGCGGAAAACTTTTACTTGAAAGGCCAATTCTATTTTCGGATTAAAGAATACAAGAAAGCTCTCGAAATGTGGGAAGAATCCTGCCGGATTGATTCTTCTTATAGAAAAGCGTTTATTGATATCAAGAGAGTAAAAAAAATATTGGCCTATTTGGAATAATGCCCTGTGCAATATGGTGCAAAACGCAAATTATCAAAGATTTTTATTTTGCAATAGTTTTTATTTTTTATCATTTCGAGCGGAGCGAGAAATCTATCAACTCTATACCCTGAAGAAAAATCCATCACTTTATTCAAAATGGTTCGCCATCTGAAAACACTTCCATTGAAATTCCTTCTGAATTATGGCATTAAAAATGCTATAATATTATTACCAAACCTCGGTTTGTAGCATGAAGCTTCCATTTCTTTAATAAGAGGGGGCGTTATGAAGCTTTTATTTTATTTGCTGGTTTTATTTATTACTTCCTGTTCTTCCATTATAGATCTGGAAAATAAAGTTTTTCCTAAAAATGAAAACCCCTTTTCATCCCCTTTCAATATATGGGAACTACTGCCGGTAGAAAATTTAAAAGGGTATTGGAATTTTAACTCGGGAAACGCAGACGATTTAAGTGGAAACAGTAATAACGGAACCCCAGCAAATGGAGCGGTTTTAACAGCGAGCGGTTATAAAGGAAGCTATGCTTATCAGTTTTCATATTCCACTCAAGCTTATATCAGCATCCCCTACGCCCTCTCTCAAGACGCCATGAATGAGCTGACATTGATGGCCTGGGTCTATCCAACCTCATGGGATAACACTGCCTGGCATTACAATCGAATTATTTCCAAGCAGCCTGTATACATACTCAGAACAGCTAATGACGGGATACCGGAATTTGTTATTCAGACAACTTCTCATGGCTACCAATCTGTCGCGGACAGCGAAAAGATCAGCTTGAGTAACTGGCATTTTATCGCGGGGACCTTCGATGGAAAAATTTTAAGTCTTTATGTCGATGGAGTATTAAAAGCGAGCAATGGCCTGGGAGTGACAGATACAATTCAGACAAATGCAGCTTCTATACGCATTGGAGATAATCCCGCTTTAATGGAAGGTTTTACAGGAAAGATCGACGAGATAACCGTCTGGAATAAAGCTATTTCCAACGTTTTAGTACAAACGTTATATAATCAATAAATATCCTACCAAAGGTAGGATAAAAACAGTACTCAAGGCAGCTTGTTTAAATCGGATTTTTATAATAAAATAAATAGAACACAAGAGAATGGAGGTCACTTATGAAAAGCCCTAATAGCTTTTTAAAGACGATTTTGATTTTAGGCGCTTTGACTTATATTTCTTCCTGCGGAAATATAAATGATTTAGAAAAAAGTATTTTTCCTGATTCACAAAACACATCTCCCAACGGATCTACCAACAGGGGCGCGGATTGGGTTCAGGCTACAGCCTCCGCGGCTTTTCAAACCCGCTACAATCACCAGGCATTAGTGTTTAACAACAACATGTGGGTAATCGCCGGAGGATCAGGCTCTGGCGGCTTTGGAGACGTTTGGCACTCTGCCAATGGCATCAATTGGTTTCAAGCTACAAACTCCGCTTTTTATCCTCGGAGAGAACACCAAGCACTTGTGTTTTCAAATCAGATATGGGTTATCGGAGGCGCTCGTCCATATACTAACTATGCGACAGATGTGTGGTGTTCCTCAAATGGTACAAACTGGTCTTTAGCCGCAGGCTCAGCCGAATTTTCCCCTCGCGCCTGCCATAGGGTAGTCGCATACAATGGAAAAATGTGGGTCATTGGCGGCGCCATACAAGGAATCACTAACACAAACGATGTATGGACATCCTTCAATGGTATTAGCTGGACTAATGTCACTCCAGCGGCCGCTTTTTCCCCCCGTTATGATCATGCGGCAGTTGTTTTTAATAGCAATATGTGGGTTATCGGCGGGCATACTTCTTCAGGTGAAACTAATGACATATGGTATTCCAGCGACGGTTTTACCTGGAATTGCGCCATACAAGCCGCTAATTTTTCCCCTCGTTACGGCCATTCAGCCGTTGTTTTTGAAAATAAAATCTGGATTATGGGGGGACAATGGAGCGGAGGTTATACAAATGACGTTTGGAGCTCAGTTGATGGCACCAATTGGACACAAGAATCTCCCGCGGCGGCTTTTACTCCTCGTTACGGCCATTCAGCCGTTGTTTTTGACAGCAGAATGTGGGTCATTGGCGGCGTGGCATCTCCTCTATGGGGCGGCAACAACGACGTATGGTATGAGCAATAAGCTCATATCCCAAATTTTAGAGGTGTAATTCATGAAAAAAATTCTCCTGGCTTTTCTGTGTTTTCTTTGTGCTAATCTTTCTTTTGGAAATGTACAGTTGTTTGTTAAGCCAGGAGCCAATTTTTACGGAGACTCTATAGGCTATCAGGTTCAACTAGGAGCTCAGGCAAATTTAAATTCATTACTCTCTTTTGTTCCCACAGGCCTTTTTGGCGGAGTTACAATCGGAATGCTGGGAGCTTCTCTTTCGAACTTTTCTCTCCTTGGTGAAAGCGCAACTTTAGGTCTGGGTTATCGCTTCCCCATTACAAAAATTTTTATTATTTCCCCCTGTTTCAGCGCGGGAGGAGGGCATATGGGTTTCAGAAAAGACCCCTTTTTTGCTGAAAAGTGGTTTCTCTCTTTTATGACTTCTGTAGAGTTTGAAATTTTATTAAATAAAAATTTCTCCCTGGGAATGGATGTGGGCTACAATTTCTTTACACTGGATGTATACAATGGAGGCTTATTCAATCTTTCTCTGAAACTTTCTTACCTCTTTTCCGGCTCTTCGGACAATATTACAAAAGACAATGAAACAAACATCCAAACAAACACCATAAAAGAAATAAGCATGGAAACCAATTCATCAGTAATAATAAATTTAGTAAAAAAACCGACCCGGAAATACCCGGCCGCCGAAATACAACAAATGACTGTCTCTGAAATTACAGCACTCGCTAAATGGGCAATGCAGGAAAATGAAAGTGAACACGCAAAGCTTTTAGTAAAAGAAGGATTGGTCAAAGAGCCGGATAACAATGAGTTGCTATCACTGCTGACCAAATTGATGACTGATAAATAATTGGAAAACCCTCCCCAGGGTATGATAAAAACCATCCTTAAGGTAGCTTGTTTTCAATTGAATTGTACAGTAAAATGAATAAAATAGTAAAAAAAGGAGATGTTTATGAAATTTTGTAAAATAATTTTAACTCTTGGTGCTTTGAGCTACTTTTTTTCCTGCAGTGGGGTAGCGGATCTAAAAAACCAGATTTTTCCGAATGAAAAGACATCTTACCCCTCGTCTTCAGCCCTTATAATCTATGTGGCTACAAATGGGAATGACTTAAACAACGGCACCAACGCAAACGCCCCATTATTAAACATTCAAACAGCTATAGACAGAACAAGCGTAAGCGGGACAATGATTCGCATCGGCGCCGGGACTTATACCCCTGGAGCAGGCTTGAACTTTTTGTCAAACGGCATTAGTATTAATGGAAAGCATAATTTAACATTGTCAGGCGGTTATAACCCTGATTTTACAGCAAATACCGGCTTGGCTATTTTAGATGGCTCCAGCACTCTTTACCATGTTGTCAACGCGAAATACCTGGCCAATTTAACAATAGAAGGGATGATTATTCAGGGAGGCAATGCTTCTGTTAATGATGGGGAAAATAGCTTTGGAGCGGGAATTTACTTAAAAGGCGTCTCAAATAGTATTTTTTCAAATTGTGTAATAAATAATAATGTGGCAACCAACAATGGCATAGGAGGCGGTTTATACGCGGAAGATTCCAGCTATAATACATTCTCTTTGACTATTTCAAACAACTTTGCGTTGATCAGCGGGAATGCCGGAGGCCTTTACATCACTAACGGCAATAGCAACAGTATATTGGGGCGTATTTCTGAGAATAAGATTCAGAGCGGATTGGCCACGGGATGTTTTATTCAGGGAAACTCCAATTATATCAACACGGTGATCAGCAATAATATTTCAATAGTCTCAGCCGCCGGAAACGGTATTTACCTATCAGGAGACTATAATCTCCTTATGGGTTATATCCAAAACGCGGCAATGGGCAGCCAGGGCGCTTTTATAATCGGCAGCCGCAATTCATTCTCGGGGTTAATCGCCAATTCTGGCGGAACGAGAGGCCTGAGCCTTCAGGGTGACAGCAATATTATATCAGGCAATATAAGTAATTGCAGTTTTTCTATTACACCTCAAGAAGTTAAAGGAGCCGGGATTTCGGCCATTGGAAATTATAACACCATTACCGCAAACGTGATGGACTGCAATATTAATAACAATGGCAATCCGCCAAAAGGCATCGGGTTATTTATATCAGGTAATAATAATATTGTCAGCAATAACAGGATAACAAGGAACAATATATCGACCGGGGGAGCATTTCACACTAACTCATACGGCGGCGGGATTTATTTAAGCGGCACAAACAATTATATCAATAGTATTATTACGGGAAATGACTCGAAGGGATACTATACTAACGACACTTTGTCATATATGGGCTTCGGAGGCGGAATTTACCTGGATTCCCTCTGTTTAAACAATGTCATCGCCGGCATCATAAGCAACAATACAGCTTCCGGTTTTGGCGGCGGCCAGGGCGGCGGGATTTACAATGCCGGAGGCGCCGTGACTATAACCGCTCTCGTAACAAACAATTTCCCGGATAACATAAAACCATAGGGTGAAGCTAAGATGAAAAAAGTTATTTTAATTTTATTATTCTTTTACGCTAATTTTTCGTTTGGGAATATGCAGGTATTTTTGAAGCCGGGAATCGATTTTTACTCAGATAAAATCGGCTATAACGGCGAATTCGGCCTTCAGGCAGATTTGAACCCGCTGCTTTTTTTTGTGCCTTCGGGTTTTTTCGCAGGCTTTACGGTGGGCATCTTTGGCTCTTCTCTTTCCAATTTTTACTTTTTGGGAGAAAACCTGAATTTGAATATTGGTTATCATTTTAATATCGCAAAGAATTTTACTATTTCTCCTTATTTATCAGGAGGCGGCGGACACATCGACTTCTGGGAAGAACCAAAGCATGCCGATAAGTGGCTTCTTTCTATTGCCCCTTCCATTGAGTTTCAAATCTTATTAAACGACAATTTCTCCGTCGGAATAGACAGCGGCTATCGCTTTTTTACATTAGACATCGGTAATGGCGGTGTACTAACTACTTCCCTGAGATTTACTTATCTTTTTTCTGATCCGCAAAATCATTCTAAAAAAACGAACTCCAATCAGATGAATCTTCAAACCAATTCATCAACAATAATAAATTTAGTAAAAAAACCGATCCGGAAATATCCGGCCGCCGAAATACAACAAATGACTGTCTCTGAAATTACAGCACTCGCAAAATGGGCAATACAGGAAAACGAGAGCGAATACGCAAAGCTTTTAGTAAAAGAAGGTTTGGTCAAAGAACCGGATAACCCGGAATTATTGTCCATTTTGACAAATTTAATGAATAAGAAGTGAGAATTTCCCAGAAGCCGCGAAGTATTATTCCAACAGCGACGCGCGCTCTTGCGCATAAATCCCCCTAACCCCCTTTAGAAAGGGGGAATTCACAAGAAAACAAAAAAAACCTTGATTTAATTAAAACTTGGTGTATAATCATAACTAAATGCTTTTACGGGGGAGTTTATGGATTTTGCTGAAATTCAGGTCTATTCAGAAAAATTAATTGCCAATATTGAAAAAGTCATTGTTGGAAAGAGAACGGTGATTGAGAAAGCGCTCACCTCTTTTTTCTGTAGAGGCCATATTCTGATAGAAGACGTTCCAGGTGTCGGTAAAACCATGCTGGCTCGCGCTATCGCAAAATCGATAGACGCGAATTTTAGAAGAATCCAGGGAACTCCGGACTTATTGCCGGCGGATATTCTAGGAGTCTCTATTTATAACCCGGATACAAAAAAATTCGAATACCGCAAAGGCCCTATTTTCTCACAGATTGTTCTTGTAGATGAAATCAACCGCGCGACGCCAAAGACCCAATCCGCTCTATTGGAAGCTATGGGTGAAACACAAATTTCCGTAGAAGGTGTTTCCATCCCTTTGCCGGAACCTTTTTTCGTGATCGCTACAGAAAACCCTATTGAATTTGAGGGAACTTTTCCCCTTCCAGAAGCACAGATGGATCGTTTTTTTGTCAGCATTTCGCTGGGTTACCCTTCCGCGAAACAAGAAGAAGAAATCATCATGATGCAGAACCAGGCCCATCCTATTCATTCTCTTTGCCCTGTTGCTAAAACAGAAGAAATTATTAACATTCAGAATTTGATTCATAAGGTACATGTCGATAATACATTACGCGAGTACATAGTATCAATTGTAGGGAATACCCGTCAGGATCCCAACCTTCTTCTTGGTTCTTCACCAAGAGGAAGCCTTTGCCTTTACAAAGCATCACAGGCTTATGCCGCGATTCAGGGAAGGGATTATGTGATTCCGGAGGATATAAAAAATCTGGCGGTAGAAGTGTTAAAGCACAGAATTATCCTTCGCTCTGAAGCAAAACTCAAAAACTTAAAACCGGAAAATGTGATTGAGCGGATCCTGGCCAGCCTGCCGGTTCCATTAAAAGAAACCGATTCTAAAACAGCCCCGCAGCAGTAGGAATATTGTTTTATGGGAATTTCAAGGTTTGTTTTGCTGCTATTCCTTCTCTTGCTGAATTTCTTGTTTATTGATTTTCCCGGAGCGAAGATCGCGTTCTATGGAGTGTTGGCCGCGTTGTTTTCCAATTACTTATACAAAAGATTGATCGCAAAAAACTTTCAAATACGGCGGGATTCTGAAACTTATAAGATATTCGCCGGCATCCGCGAAGTCAACACATTGGTAGTTTCCAATCCAACCCTCTTTCCGGTCCATGCCCTGAGTGTAATCGACTATACGGATCTCAACATATCCACTGAACAAAGCCACCCATCCTTGATATCCGTGCCTTCTTATGGAGAAAAAAGGTTTGACTATCTCATTAATGGAAGAAAAAGAGGGAAATACAAAACAGGCCCCTCTATTGTAAAATTCAAAGACTTGATGGGGCTTTTTTCCTTTGAATACGAATTTGATACGATAAAGGAAATTATTGTTTATCCAGATATTATCAAAACCGTAAACATTCCCTTTAAAAGCATGCAGCCGCTGGGCGCAATCAAAAACAGAGTGCCTATTTTTGAGGACCCTTCGATTATCACCGGATTAAGGGAATACCAACTGGGAGATGAAATCAAAAGGATCAACTGGAAGATTTCCGCGAAATATGACAAATTTTTAGTCAACACCTATCAGCCGACTATTTCATCAGGAAGCCTTATTTTCCTCAATCTGCTTGAGACAGATTACGATTACAAAAATAAAGAATACTATATAGAACGGGGAATAGAAACCGCGGCCTCTTTAGTCAGTCAGTTTTTTCTTCTCCGCCAGGATATAGCTTTTGTCTCAAATTGCCGTATTGACAATGAAGACAATGTCTTATCCACACCTTTAGGAAAAGGGAAAGAGCATTTCTCTGATATTTTAACCCAGATGGCAATTATGGAGCCGGCCAGGAAAATGCGGGTCAGTGAAGCTATCGGCATAGCGGAATTAAGCATCCCATGGGGCGTTAGTATCTATGTACTGACTCCCAGATTATCCGAAGCGGATTTATTTCAATTGGTAACTTTTCAGAAATCCGGGCACACGATCGTTATTATCAACATTGGGCCGGAAATCAGAAGAGACTTAAGCTTATGGAATGTAGGTTTTTTAAGTTACTACGCGGAAATACAAAACGGCTTTGTCAGCCTTATGAAAATCTAAGGGGTTTAAGATGAACACAGCGCGTAAAGAAAGCGCAAGAATTTTCAATATCTTTCTCTGGCTGACCGCTTCCTCGGCAACCGGCATTGTTTTCTACAGCACCGCTTTATTCTTCCCGGATTCAGGCGATTCCCTGCTCTGGATCAATTTACTCATTTATCTCATAGTTCTAATTATTCTAGCTCTTTTTTCGGCCCAAAAACTGGGCGGATTTTGGAAGGGCCTTTTCGGCCTATCCATTTCATTAGCTTTCATTTTTGCCGGGAAATACATATCCACTTTTTTTAGCTCACCAGAAAGCCAGAACAACCTTTCTGTATTATGGACTTTCATAATCGGCGCCGGAATTTTTGTAATTGCGGGCTCCATTGTTGGGTTTTTGAAGAAAAAGCGGGAAAGCGCGCTACAGATCCTTGAAGAAAGTAATCTTTCTATCGCGCAGGAGAATTATTCCAGATTGATTAAAAAAGAAGGAGAACATCAGGAAAACGCGGAAAAGACTATGCCGAAAGTTATTGGTAAAGGCCTGTCTTCTCTGGCATTTCTTGTCCTGACATTGACCTTTATCTCAATCATTAAAAACCCTTCGGCAAAGTATTTTCATTCCATTTTTCTCTTCGGTTTTGCCCTGGGCGGATTTGGCGTTTACTTAATCTTTTATCAATTTTCTTCTCTGGTACAATGGAAATTTCTGGGCTATACCGTAAAAGAAGACGTTATTCTCAATTGGAACCGCTTGATTAAGCTGCTTTATATTCCCTTAATTCTAGTTCCGCTTTTCATTCCATGGAATTTTAGTGTTTTAAAAACTCAAAGTTTTACGGATTTTGCGAATAAACAGGCTTTAAAACTGGAAGTGTTTATCTATCCTGATATGGCAACTAATGCCAATGTTCTGGCAAAGCAAAAAGCCTATGAAAATCAGGCAGGGGCTTCACTTCAGATCAGGAATTTTCTGAGGACTACTATGAATTATTTCTTTTTCATCCTGATATTTCTGCTTTCGATATACTTACTGCTATCGATCATTGGGTTTTTCTTTTATGTCCGTTACAAGAACAAAGAAAAATCCGTTGTCGCCCTGTTTTTCATTAACCGGTACCAGGCATTGCTGACTTTCCTCAACATCACAGGAGAAGTATTGGTTACTATTATTACCGGCCTGCTAAAACTTTTTGGATTTTTAAAAGAGAAAAAAGAGGTCGATGACAAAAAGAACAAGCAGATTGAAAAAGAGCTATATTCTCTCTTTGATGAATTTCAAAATCTTCCCGACGCGAAAAAGAAAGAAATCAAAACCATTATCAATCTTTTTGTCCGCTTTATAGAAATCGCTAACCGCTTTCTTACTCCTTATTATTTCTTTTACGGGCCGACGGAATATATTTACAAAATCATTACTCTGCTGCCTTCTTATAAAAATGAATTGCAAGAGATAGCTGCTGTTTTTAACGAAAGCCGGTACAGCCTTCATCTCATCAGCGACGAAAGAATAGAGAAATTCCGGTCTAATATTGAAATGATGACTACCGTCATCAGCAAAGGCCCTTAAGAACCTATCGGCGGCCCACCGGCAATAATTCCCCATTTAATAGATACCATTTTTCTTTTTCTTCCTGGGGAATCTCATAAAATTTTCCACCCCGGTCATAAATCTGAAGTTTGTCTGTAAATTTCCAATACTTGAAACTATCCACACTGACAGCAACGCCCAGAAGGATCAATTCCTTTAGACTGGTTAAATTATCTATCCCCGCCAGAGAACGAATCGGATTTTTACTGAGATCCAGGACACTTAATTCCGGAAGATTGCTAAGGGAAGAAATATCAGAGACAAAATTGTCCGCTATCGAAAGCTTACGTAAATTACTGAGTTGAGATAGAGACGCGATGTTACTGATGCGATTGTTAAAAAGGTCCAAGCTCACCAGCTTACTCAGTTTGCCCAAATCCGATATGTCATAAATCCGGCTGCCCGTTAATGAGAGATTGGTAATTTGCGCAAGATCTGACTTTGTATAGGCACTCAAAGTTATACGAAGACTCTTGTCCTTAATATCCCTTAAAGAAAATTCTTGAGAAAACAAGCTCCCCATTAAAACAAAGCCCAGAATTAAAACAAAACTAATAGACCGCTTCATATTGCCCTCCTTACCGCATTATTTTAAAACAGAAAAATAAAAGCGCAATGCTTTTTTATTTTACCATTCATTTTTTGGATAAACCCGGATGGTTTTATCGCGCTGTTTCTTTCTCAGATGCTTCTTTTCATCTTCCTCTATCAGGTTTAATAGATTTTGTACATCATTTTGCGTGAGGGGTTTTGTTGATTTCTGCTGATCTTCGTTCTGCGGTTTCTGCTTTTGAGAGTTGCTCTGATTTTTTTGATCCGCTTTATTTTTATCTTGCTTCTGGCCGTTCTTCTTTTGATCATTTTTCGAATCACTCTGATTCTGCTGTTCTCTTTGCTGCTGCTTTGCGTAAAGAAGATTCTGCAAAGCCTTTTTGTATAAAACATTTCCCTCTTTTTCATTCGAGAGAACATCACGATATGCCGATGCCGCGCCTCCAAAATCCTTCCTTTCCAGAAAAGCATTCCCCAGATTATAAAGCGATTTTTGTCTGAGATTCTGATCTGAAGAATTGGTAAGCCCTGAGTAAGAATTGGCCGCCTCATCATAATTTTTCAGCTGATAGAAAGCGTTGCCTTCATTGAAAATGAGTTTTTTATCCTCAGGGGATTTAACTACTGATTTTTGAAAATGTTTCAACGCCTCTTCGTAATTGCCTTTTTTATATTCCCTTACCCCTTCTGATGCATCCGAAGAAAAAGATCTATTTGCCAGACAAAAAAACGTAAAGAAAATGACCAGGCTCAAAGCAGTTTTTTTTGTAAAGACAAGGCGTCTTTCCGGAAGGAAAAGAAAAATAAAAAGAAATAATACTCCTATCAGCAAGAAATATTGATACTGCGGCTCCATAAATTCAAACACATTGTTGCCGAAGCGGGATTTTTTGATCTCGTTTAATTTTTTTGAAAGCGCAACAATTGAATCCTCATTGCCGCTAAAGTACAATCCCCTTGTTTCTTCCGCCATCCTCTTAAGCAGATTTTCATTCAATTTTGAAATCACAATTTTGTTATCCTTCTTCAAATAGTCTAAGAAATTTCCTTTTTCATCAAAAAGCGGAATAGAAGCGCCGTTAGGTGTGCCTAACCCCACTGTAAAAAGGGAAACCCCCATTTCCTTCGCGATTTTCACCTGATCTCGCGGCGAAAATTCATAATCCTCTCCGTCCGTAAAAAGCACAATCGCTTTATGAGTCAGAGCGTCTTTCTCAAAAAGGCCCAGAGCTTTCCTCAGGGAATCTTCCAGATTCGAACCCGCTACATCTATCATATCAAAGGAAAGTTCATTTAAGAAAACCATTGCCGCATCGATATCCGCAGTGAGGGGAATCACATTGAAAGCAAACCCTGAAAATGCCGTCATCCCTACCCTGTTGCCCGCGAGAAGGCTTAAGAGTTGAACAGAAAGCTTTTTAGCCAGATCCAGCCGGGAAGGCACAACGTCTTTTGTCGCCATACTTCTGGAAATATCCATTACAAACACAACATCAATTCCCTCTATTTCCGCCTGCAGGTTTTTTGTGCCCCAGCGCGGGTCCAGAACCGCGAAAGAAACAAAAAAGAATGCTAGAATCAAAGAAACAAAACGCGCCAGCCTGAAATTTTCATTCAAATTTGAAAAAACGAGTTTCTGCTGGCTTTTTGAAAAGAGGCTCTTTCTAAAAAGACCCCTTAAATAATAAGAAAAAATAACCAGGAAAGAAAAGATAATAAAAACAATTGAAACGAAGAGTACCAGGCTTTCATTCGCCAGACGCATGCATTACTCCATTTTCTAAAGGATCTCCATCTCTGAAACTGAGGACAGAATGGTTTCGCGCGGCTCCCCAAAATAATAACCCTGAGAAAAATCAATGCCTAATTCCAGGGATTTCTCATAAATTTCTTTTGAGTGGACATACTCGGTAATTGTTTTGAGCCCCAGTTCCTTAGCAAAATTCGCAATCGTTTTGATAATAACCTGGGCGTTTTTGTCCTTATCCAGATTCCTCACTAATGAGGCGTCAATTTTAATGTAATTCACGCTTAAACGGAGAATGTGCTCAAAATTTGAGTAACCGGCCCCGAAATCGTCTATGGCTATTTTGCATCCCATATCCTTCACTTCTTCTATAAATATAACCACTTCTTTATAATTTTCTATACCCTCAGACTCCAATATTTCAAAGACCATCCTGGAAGCAATCTCCTGATTCCCCTTGATGCTTTTCTTGATAAACGCGTTCATATTTTCATTCATAATATCCTGCACCGTAAGGTTGATCGAAAACTCGTAGGGCGTATTTCTAAAAACGTCCACCGATCTTTCTAAAACGGCTTTGGTTATTTCATGGTACAGGTGAGATTTTTTGGCTATATCCAAAAAATAATGCGGAGTAATGATATTGCCCCTATTATCTATAATCCGCACCAGACTCTCGTATTTCTCCACTTTGCCATTCGCATTATTAATGATTGGTTGAAAAAACGGAATGATTTTCCGGTCCCTGATCGCCTCTTTGAGTCTCTGCTTCCAGATAATATTATTTTCATATTCTTTCTGAAGCTTCATAGTGCTATCATAAATGATATAGCTCTTCTGCATCTTTTTTGCTTTTTTAAGCGCCATATCCGCATGGATTGCCAGATTCTTCCACTTTCCTTCCTCGCTTTCAACTTTTTCCAGATCCTTTCCTCTCACAGCGCCAAAGCTAACCCGGACAACAATTTCATTTTCACCCAGCATAAAATGATTGTCGCTGATGGCTTCATCCAATTCTAATATCACCTTCTCCAATTCTCTCAGGCTCTTCTCTCCATCCAACAAAAGGGCAAACTCATCCGCTGCCATCTTGTAAATACGATAACCGTTTCTCGATTCAAAAAGTTTCAAACGCCGGGCTAACTCTTTCAAAACCTGGTCTCCAACTCTATTGCCATAAAAATCGTTGATTTCTTTAAAAAAATCAATATTAGTGAGAATTAAAGTAGGGCTATGAGTATCTTCTATGTCTACCAGAATTTTATGCCTATTAGGAAGGTTGGTGAGAGGGTCCGTGTACAATTGTTTGAGGATCTCTTCATGGTAATCCTGCATCGAACTGGCAAGCAGATTGAAGTTTTTAGAAAGATTGCCAATCTCATCATTCGATGAAATTTTTGCCTTTATCATAAGGTTTTTATCTGTAATACTCTTCACGGTTTCATTTAAAGCTAAAATAGGGTCAATTATAATTTTCTTTAAGGAAAGGAAAATTAAAACCAGGACAAATAAAGAAGCGCCCAGGCTAAACAAGATAAATTGAAGGAGGCGGTTAAAAAGAGTGCCGGCCTCGAATTTTACCGTAAAATAATAGAAACAACTCATCATTAAAGCCAACAAAACCATATTAGCCATAATAACAAAGGCAATTTTAACTGAAATCGATATACTCCAGCCCCGAGCTCTATTCTTCAGCCGTTTAAAAAAACTGCCCATAAATCCACCGCCTTTCGTACCTCACCCTCTGCTATTATTTTAACACAAGACAAGGTATTATGGCAAGATTTTGCCTGTTTTCTTTTAGTGAGAAATTTATGACTATTTCGCCTTACCCACCATTCGAAAATATTTACAACAATTCGATTTTTGTTTATAATGAATGAAGTAATATTCAGCGCCTCATCCCCCCGCAGGTTGTCGCTAAATTGAAAAATGTAGCCGCAAGCTTTAGCTTGGGCTTAATTTACGCGGGCTAAAGCCCGCGGCTACATTAGAATTATTAATTTAGCGACAACCTCTAGGGGGTGAGGCGGAAAATAAGTTGGAGGCAGAGCATGAAGATTATTATGCCCATCGCGGGAAAAGGAACTCGCCTGCGGCCGCACACACACACCACGCCGAAGTCCCTGATCCGGGTCGCTGGAAAGCCTATTATTTGCTACATTATGGAACAAATACAAACTATTGATTTTAGCGAAATCATTTTCATCGTAGGCCATCTGGAAGAACAGATTATGAGCTTTATGAAAAGCGAATATAAACACCGAATGAAATTTGTCCGGCAGGATGAATACCACGGCCTGGGTCATGCCATTGACCAGGCAAAAGGGGAATTTAAAAAAGATGATTCTGTTTTGATACTGCTGGGCGATATTATATTTACCGCGGATATCGCTAAAGTGGTGGGAAGCGAAACCAACAAGATCGGCGTTATGGAAGTAGAAGACCCCAGAAGATTCGGAGTGGTTACAGTAGATAAAAAGAATATTGTGACACATATGATTGAGAAGCCGGAAAATCCAGCCACCAATCTAGCTATTGCGGGCATTTACTATTTTAAAAGCGCACACAAACTTTTTGACGCCATTCATCACATTATCATGGAAAAAATAAAAACGCGTAATGAGTACCAATTGACGGACGCGATGAAGGAAATGATGGCGAAAGGCGAAAAGTTTGAGACATTCCGTGTACCGGAATGGTATGACTGCGGAGAGAAAGAATCCCTATTAGACACCAACAAAGTAATGCTCTCGCGTTATGCCACACACAATGATGTCAAAGGAAGCATCATCATTCCGCCGGTTTTTATCGGAAAAAATGTAAAAATCAAAAACGCCATTATCGGCCCTAATGTTTCCATTTCGGCAGATTCTATTGTGAAAAATTCGATTGTCAAAAACACCATACTGGGCACAGACACAGTAGTAGAAAACACGGTGCTGAACAGCTCCCTCATCGGTGATCATTGCGCTCTTTCGGAAGCTCCCCGGGAATTTAACATCGGCCCGGATTCCGAAATTATTTTTACAAAATAGGCAAAGAATGAGAGAAAAGAACGTTTTATCCATCGCCGGCTCAGACCCATCGGGAGGCGCCGGGATCCAGGCGGATTTGAAAACATTTACCACTCTGGGCGTTTATGGAACGGCGGTTGTTACGTGCGTGACAGCACAAAACACTCAACAATTCAGTGAAATCCATTTTGTAAAAGCAAATATGATGAAGGCCCAGATCAAGGCTGTTCTGGAAGATATTAATATTTCTTTTATCAAAGTCGGTATGGTGGGGAATGCTTCCATCGCGAAGACAATAGGAGAAATGGTAGAAGGCTATAAAGTAATCTTTGATCCGGTTATGGTTTCTAAAACAGGCCGCCCTCTTATGAAAAAAAGAGCTGGAAAAGCTGTTGAAAAGTGGATCCTTCCAAAAACTTTTCTTCTCACTCCAAATTTTCCAGAACTCCAATCTTTATCAGGAAAAGACATAAAGACCGCCATTGAGGCAGCGGAAGCGGTTATGCAAAAATTTTCGAATTTAGAAGCGCTTTTAGTGAAAGGCGGGCACATTGAAGAAGATAAAAACGAAATAACCGACACACTCTTGATAAGAACAAAAAGTGGATTTGAAAGACATATTTTCACTCATCCCCGATTCGCGGTAAAAAGCACTCACGGCACTGGCTGCACCTTATCCTCGGCCATTACCGCTTTCTTAGCCAGAGGCAAACCTCTGCCCGAAGCGGTAGAATCGGCCATAAAATATCTAACCGATTTAATCCAGATTACCTCAAAAGAACCGTCTGTAGGCAAAGGAAATGGGGCTCTCCTGCATTATTTGATGAAATAAGTGGGATTTGCTTTTTTCCCCTAATTATTGTAAACTAGGTGGGGAGTGATTATGACTCAAATAGAATCTGCGAAAAAGGGAATCTTAACCCCGGAAATGAAAACAGTAGCGGAAAAAGAAGGAATACCCATTGAAAAACTGCTGAAGAATATTATTTCCGGCAAAGCCGTAATATTAAAAAATAGGGTGCATCCTATCCAGCCTGTCGGAATTGGGAAAGGGCTTTCCACAAAAGTCAACGCGAATATTGGGACTTCCCCGGAAAAAATGAATCTTGAAGAAGAACTGGAAAAACTTTCCGTCTGCGAAAAATATGGCGCCGACACAGTTATGGATTTAAGCCTGGGAGCGATACTCAACAAGGTACGCCAGGAAATTTTAAAGAAATCTAACATCCCTATAGGTACAGTTCCCCTTTATCAAGTAGGCTTCGAATTGTCCAGAAAAAAGAAGCATATTACGGAAATGACCATAGAAGATTATCTTACGGTGCTCGAACAGCAGGGAAAAGAAGGCGTGGACTTTGTCACTATTCACTCCGGAGTAACGCTCAAAGCCTGGTCATGGATTAAACAGAAAAAAAGAATTCTGGATGTAGTGAGCCGGGGAGGATCGCTCCTCTGCCTCTGGATGGAAAACAACCAGCAGGAAAATCCCCTTTATACCCACTTTGACAAAATATTAGAAATTGCTCACGAGTACGATATAACTTTAAGCCTGGGAGACGGCATGCGGCCCGGAGCGACAGCGGACGCGAGCGACAGGGCACAGATAGAAGAGCTCATTACCCTGGGCGAACTGGGAAGGCGGGCTCGTGACGCCAATGTTCAAGTAATGATCGAAGGGCCCGGACATGTGCCTTTAGACCAGATCGAATCAAACATTCAAATGGAGAAGCGCCTTTGTGACGGTGCGCCCTTTTACATCTTAGGGCCCTTGGTTACAGATATCGCTGCAGGATATGACCACATTGCCGGCGCTATCGGCGGGGCATTAGCGGCCTCTGTCGGCGCGGATTTTCTCTGCTACGTCACTCCGGCTGAGCACCTTTGCCTTCCCGGGCCCGAAGACGTAAAACAGGGCATCATTGCCTCAAAAATTGCCGCCCATGCGGCCGACATGGTCAAATATGGAAAAAGATCCAGAAAGATAGATAATGAAATGTCCTTAGCCAGAAAAAATCTAGATTGGGAAAAGATGATCGCCCTTTCAATTGATCCTATTAATGCTGGAAAACGCCGCGAAGAAAGCGGAGTAGGTAATAAAGAATACTGCTCAATGTGCGGAGAGTTTTGCAGTGTTAAAGCGTTGCGCGAATTGGACAAAAGTTGACGAATTTGAAAAAAAAAGATAAAATATTGCCCTTGTTTATTCAAAACGGGCGTTTAGCTCAGCTGGTTTAGAGCATCTGCCTTACAAGCAGAGGGTCATAGGTTCGATCCCTATAACGCCCAAATTTTAAAGTCAATCGGGGTGTAGCGCAGTTTGGTTTAGCGCACTACCTTGGGGTGGTAGGGGCCGGCAGTTCGAATCTGCCCACCCCGAATAAAAAATCAGTTTTTCTTGTTCCATTGGGATTCTGCCTCGCTTTTACGAAGGTAAACAGGTTCCAAATCCTGGGTATTTGAGAAGTTTTTAGCATCATTGCTCCGCGAAAGGGCTTCTTTACAAATCGTTAGTCCGGATATCGCGAAATCCGGAAGCAAAGTCATTTTCTTCTCTTCTCTATTCTGAAAATGATACCCGTATCGAATGAGCCCATCCCCTATTAAAAATATTTTTTCTTCTTCGCGTTTCAGCAAGGCCTGTAAAAGTTCTTCAGGTGCAATATCCTGATCACCCGAAATTCTTTCCCTGCCTTTAAAGAGGGCTGTAAAAACTTTGTTCATCCGGGCGTCCACTATCGGCACAATCAGGGCTTCAGGGGAATAAAAAACATCCGGAAGCGACAGGGCCAAAAGATCCAGGGAAGAAATTCCCATTATTTTTTTATTCAAACTAAAAGCAAGGGACTTTGCCGCCGAAAGCCCGATACGCAGGCCTGTGAAAGAACCAGGCCCTATTCCCACAGCTATCAAATCAATATCTTCTATCTTTTTTTTCAAAACACTAAAGCCGTTATCTATACAACTGAAGAGCTTTTCCTCCTGGCTAAAGGGGGCTTTTAGAAGCATTTCCAGCTGCAGGCTTTCAGAAAAATTATAACCAATGGATGTGTACGTAGTAAAAGAAGTGTCTACTCCCAGAATATTCATCCAATTACTCCTTTGCAACCACGAAAAACACTAAACCACACAAATTTTCGTGCAGTTGCCGAACCATCGTGTTTTTCGTGGTTTGTCTCAAGTCTTCCGAAAAAGCGAGAGGACGGTATCGCCATAAAATTTTTGAGACAATAGGCCGGGATAATTTTTAAAATTCTCTTTGCTACCATGTTCCAGCACAAAAACTCCGCCCTCTTTCAGAAGGGAGAAGGCCGTCTCATGAAGATCATCAAGGCTTCTGGATGAATCTTGATAAAAAGGGTCGGCAAAAACAATATCATACGAGTCCCATTCTTCCTTCGGCAGAATATCCAGAATCTGCAAGGCATTATGCTTGATCGTCCTGTATTTTGACTTATCCCCTACGATTATTTCCAGATTGCTTTTCAGAATGCTGTAAACCCTGCCGGAATGCTCTACAAAAACAACAAAACCGGCCCCACGGCTGAGAGCCTCTATACCGACCCCGCCCGTACCGGCGTACAAATCCATAAATTTTGAACCCGCAATAAAATCCTGAAGAATATTCATAATAGCTTGCCGGGTTTTTTCAGAAGTGGGTTTTACACCGGATTTCGGAACAGTCAAAGTCTTGCCTTTATAAACACCAGACGAAATTTTCATTTCCCTGCCCGAATGAGCGTTCCGACTTTTTTACCAAGAATAGCGTTTTTGATATTGCTTTGATTAAAGATATCCAATACCATAATAGGCAGATGGTTTTCCATACAAAGAGTAATAGCGGTAGAATCCATCACTTTCAACCGTTTTTTCAGGACTTCATCGTAGCTGACTTCATCGTATTTCACCGCGTCTTTATGCTTCTTTGGATCCTTATCGTATACACCATCGACTTTCGTAGCCTTTAACATCATGTCCGCATTGATCTCAATCGCCCGCAACACAGCCGCTGTATCTGTCGAAAAGTAAGGATTGCCTGTTCCGCCGGCAAAAATCACGACCCTTCCTTTTTCTAAGTGCCGGACAGCACGCCTTCGAATGAAATTTTCCGCTACCGAAGAAACAGCTATAGCGGATTGTATCCTGGTTTGAAGATGAAATTTTTCTTCCAGAACCGATTGGAGAGCTAGAGAATTGATCACTGTAGCCGGCATGCCCATATAATCCGCTGTAGTACGAAGAACACCAAAACTGTCTGCCTCAGCCCCGCGGATAATGTTCCCCCCGCCTACCACAACACCTAAATTTACATCTAATTCATAAGCTTCGGCGATTTGTCTGGCCACTTCACCAATAGCATTGTAGTCCAAACCGCCCTTTTGCCCACCGAAGACTTCTCCGCTGACCTTTAACAGGACACGCTTAAACATAACAAACCTCTTTTATAATGAAACCCTTACAAAAGACGAAATTTTTAGCGGCTTTTCTTTTCCTTTGTTGAATTCTTCCAGAACCGCTTTCACTTTCTTTTCTTCATCCAGAATAAAAAGCTGTTCCATCAAAACCGATTCATTATAAAACTTTTCAAATTTACCTTTTATAATATTTTCTATGACCTTTTCTGGTTTCCCTGTTGCCTTTGCTTCTTCCGTAAAAGTTTTCTTTAACTCTTCCACTTTTTCCGCAGGAACAGAAGACGCTTCCACGGCAACCGGATTCATAGCCGTAATCTGCATGCTTAAATTCTTCATCATCTGCTTTTCTTCTTCCCTATTCACTTCGCCTTGAAAATCAGCGACTACAGCCACTTTATTCAAGTGCATATAAGGGAAAAGCTCGCCCTTTCCATCAATAAACTTCCACTCAGAAACCAGAATATTTTCACCCAGCTTCGCGATGACGTCCTTACGCATCATTTCTATTTCTTCCGGAAGTGTTTTTGAAAAAGCATAACTCTTTTTAAAAATCGCCTCTTTCACTTCCTCAACAAAATTTTTGAAAGCATCTGTTTTAGCCACAAAATCCGTCTCACAATTCACTTTCACCAGAAAACCTTTCTTGCCTTCTAGTTTATAGGACACAAGCCCTTCATTTGCTTCCCTACCGGATTTTTTATCCGCTTTACTCAGGCCTTTTTTCCGAAGAATTTCTATAGACTTATTCATGTCACCGCCTGTTTCCTGTAAAATTTGCTTACAGTCTACAATACCGGCGCCGGTTTTTTCTTTTAATTCTTTTATCATTCCCGCGGTTACTTCCATAAAACTTCCCCTTATATCTTCTTGATCAATTCTTCTTCAATCATCTCTTCCGACTCATCGTATTCAGCGGGAACAGTTGCTTCCTCAGCATTCCCTTCCTGAGCCGCTTCCAGTTCCTGCTCAGCACCTCTTTTCGCCGCGTAGGTAGACCCTTCTATCACAGCATCCGCCATAACCGTATTCAAAAGCTTAACAGAGCGGATAGCATCATCGTTGCCGGGAACCACATAATCCAATAAATCCGGGTCACAATTGGTATCAGCCACACCAAATACTTTCACCCCTAAGGCTTTAGCTTCCATAATAGCGTTCATTTCACGCTTCACATCCACTACCCACATAGCCTCGGGAATCTTTTTTATTTCCCTTAATCCTTCATAAAAAGATTTCATTTTAGTAATTTCGCGCTCAATTTCCAGGGCATCTTTTTTGGAAATGGTTTCTCTTTCCGTCTCTAATTTTTTTTCTAAACGCTTCATTTTATCAATGCTTTTTTTAATCGTGGAATAATTAGTCAGTGTCCCGCCCAGCCACCTTTTTGTGACATAAGGCATACCGCACCTTGCAGCTTCTTCAAAAACGGAGGTCTGTGCCTGCTTTTTCGTTCCCACAAACAGAACAACACCATCATGAGAAACAATCTCTTTCATAGCCCGATAAGCTTCTTTGAGCTTGTCCATAGTATGGCGCAAATCTATTATATAAATACCATTTCTCTTCATAAAAATATACTGCTTCATCTTTGGGTTCCATCTTTTAGTTTGATGGCCAAAATGAACCCCAGCCTCTAGCAGTCCGCTCATCAACGCCTTTTCATCATAAATAATACTCGGCATAAATAAACACTAACCTCCGCATTAAATTTTTCCAATTACTTTAAAAGAAATATCCGTTTCTGTCAAATTTTGTTATGGTATTTGTAGTTGCGATTTTTTTTAGCCTATATTATAATAGACACCTCAATTCTAATTGAGAGGAGCGGATTATGTATAGGCCTGAAATTAAAGTTTTAGATTGTTCCATTAGAGACGGTGGTTTGATCAATAAATGGCAGTTTAGCGACGAGTTTGTAAGAGCTACCTACAGGGCGGCTTCTGAAGCCGGAGTGGATTATATGGAAATAGGATACAAAGCTTCTAAAGACCAATTTGACTCTAAAGAATTCGGCAAATGGCGTTTCTGCGAAGATAGCGATGTCAGAAAAATTATCGAGGGAATAGAATCCAGCACAAAACTGGCCTGCATGGTCGATATCGGCCGTGTGGAGGAAAAAGATATTCTCCCCAAAAACGAATCCCCTTTCGATATGATCCGTGTGGCATGTTATACTAAAGATGTTGACAAAGCGATTGATCTCTGCAACATGATCATGGATAAAGGTTACGAAACCACTGTCAACATTATGGCTGTTTCCACAAATCTGGAAAGGGAAATAGACGAAGCTTTGAATGATCTGTCCAAAACAAAAGTACCCACTGTTTACGTAGTAGACTCTTATGGGGCAATGTACTGCGAAGATGTAACATTTCTGATAAAAAAATACAAAGAAGCTCTGCCGAAAAAAACGATCGGCATCCATACCCACAACAACAGACAGCTAGCTTTCGGCAACACGATCCAGGCCATAATCGATGGGGCAAATATGCTGGACGCTTCGGTTTACGGAATTGGCCGGGGCCCTGGGAACTGCTGTCTGGAACTTTTGCTCTCTTTCCTGCAGAACCCAAAGTATAAACTAAGGCCTATATTGGGATTGATTCAAGAACATTATCTCCCTTTGAGAGAAAAGATCGAATGGGGCTATATTATCCCTTATATGATCACAGGAGCACTTAATGAACACCCGCGAATTGCCATAGCCTACCGGGATTCAGTAGAAAAAGATAATTTTGTTAAGTTTTTTGATACGCTTACTACTCCAGAACCGGAATCTTTGATAAAGAAAGGCTGAGTAGTTACGATTGAAGGACTAAATAAAATTCCTATATTTGCCGAAAATCCGGTAAAAGATTCCCTCTTCAGGGTTTTTGAGCCTTGCCAGATGAAAAGACAGAGCCGGATTTTCGGGGCAAAAAAAATGATAGAAATCACGCCAGAAAGAATTTGCAGCCGCGTAAAATTCATCTTTCAGTTCATAAGGAGAAGCAATCACCCATTGAGCGTTTTCATTTAAAAACGAAGAAACAATGCCTTCCGCGTAAGCGCCGGAAAAGCAGCTGTTTAAAACCGCTAATTCCGTATTTCTGCAAAAAGATGCTTCCTCCAGAGTTTCCTCATTCAAAATTATCTTTCCTTTTTTCTCCTCAATTCTTCCATGCCCGGCAAAATGAAAATACCGGGAAGAGGACATATTAGCCTGATAATCCTTCCAGAGTTCATCGGAAAAACATTCCAGCTCAAAACGTTCTTTTAACAATTCCTTCAAATGACAAATTTCTGTCAAGGCCCCTTTCAATTGTGGAGAATAGACAAAGGTAAATCCCCTGCCCGAAGGCAAAACTGCTCCTTTCTTATCTGGAATCAAATACTCTATGAGCAGACTGTCCGATAAAATTTCTAATGGCAGAAAAAAGCTCCTTCCTTCCCAGACAACCTGAAGCTGGGTCACTTCATCATCCGAAAAAAATTCCGGCATTTTCAATTTGTGAAGCAGCCGGTTTAAAATATCTCTTTGCGCCAGAAGATTTTGCTTTATAGGCCTTTGATTCTTAACGGAAAAATCCATTTCTTTTTTAGCACAGAGCAAATGATTCTCAAGTTTCTCAAAATCAGGCCAATCTAAATATCTTTCACCAAAAAAATCTTTATTCTGATCAGAATAAAAAAAACGGACATAGATGCCTTCTTTTATTTTGATGCTCAAGATTGTCTTCGGTTTTTTCCTGCAAGCGCTAAAAAGATCAAGCTTTGAAAGAAAAGAGCCTTCTAAATTTGTCGATGGGTTGGAAGAAAAAAAAAGATTTTTGATTTTCGGATCAAAATCAGCCTTTTGCAAAAATTCAGGCATATCGTATCCTAAGGAGATTTTACAACAATGACTTTTCCATGCCGTAGAAATTTCTGCGTCCTTGGGCTGGCCAGCAGACGCGAAGCATCCTTGTTATGCAATACCAGATCTGTTTTCATAATTCCCTTGATAGCATAGGGAAATGTATAGAAGACGCGGTTGCCGCTTCTCGAAGAGTTGAAAGCATGGGTTAACGTTGTAGTATATTCGCACACTCCATGCTTTTTCAAGATCTCTCTATCGATGGTTTCGGGGCCATACAATTGCACACCGTCCTCATCATAAACACGCATAAATAAACTGGGATTAAATTCTTTATAAATGAGGGTGTCTACCACCAGGCTGTCAAAGTATTCCAGCTCTTTTGATTCTTTTAAGATATAATTCGTAACTTCTACCTCTTCCAGACTGTCGTAAAAAAGATTCGCCACGCCGTCTTTCCCATAAAGTTCGAGTTCAACCATCCCCAGAAACCTATCCTTTTTCTGTACTGGCGGCAAATAAAAAGCCCTGTCCGCAAAAGAGATGATTTCGTAGCGCAACTGATTTTTCATTGAATAATAATCTTTAATTAAAAATAAATCTGATACTCGCACATAACCCATAACTTTGATTAGCTTCTGCTTAAGTTCATCTTTCATATAAGTAAAATTGTTATTTAAGTATTTCCCAAGATTCGGGATTGCCTTATCTGCCGGCATATCCATACTGCATTGCACTTTTCCGCTGGTCCAATTAATAAACCCATCATATTCGGGAACCTCTTCGATAAGCTCAAATTTTTCTTTATCTTTCTTATCCCAGATAAAACGCCTGCTTTCCGAAAACAAAGAAAACCATCCAAAAAAAAGCAAGATAAGACTATAAAATAGCAGTTTCTTCAAGAAAACCCCCATTTATCGAGATAAAGTATAATAATCCAGATGAAAACAGTCAAGTAATAAAAGGCTTTTCTGTTTTCTTTACGTCTCTTGCGTAATTACCAATTTTGACTTAAAATACACTCAATAACATTTTCAAGGTACCCAAATTATGCTAAAAATAATTACTAAAGAACAAGCCATTTACGCTATCCAGCACAAAGAATTTGAGAAATGCATTATTCACTCTAAAGATAAAGTAGCTGTATTGATGACGCAGGATTGGTGCCCTCAATGGTCCAGAATGCAGGGCTGGCTAGCCAATCTGAATGAAAGTTCTGGAATAGACGCTTACTTGCTCATTTACAACGGACAGGATTTCTTTGAAGACTTTCTAAACTTCAAGGAGAATCATTGGAACAATAGTTTTATTCCTTATATCCGTTATTATTACAAAGGTAATTTAAAAACTCAGACCAATGCCGTATCAAAAGAAGTTTTTTTATCTCTCTGGGAGTAAAGAATGATTGTAAAACTGATTTCCATTACGCCGGAAGCTGAAAAGCATGTGGAATACAACGCGAGAATGTGTTATGAATCTATGGATAAGATGACAGCGGATTCCCACATGCAGTTTTTACCAAATCTTTTGAAGAATGGACATCTTTCTATATTTGAGCATGGCAGTGCCTCATTCTTCATTGACGAAATATCCAGAGCATGTTCTCATCAGCTGGTCCGCCAGAGGCTCTCCAGTTTTACTCAAAAATCCCAGCGTTATGTCAGGGAAAAAGATTTTACTTACACCATTCCCCTTGAAATTCAAAAGAATCCAGAAGCGCTGAAAATCTACCAGAGCACAATAAACACTATCCAGAATTCATACAATCAATTAACCGAATTGGGTATCCGAAAAGAAGATGCCCGTTTTTTATTGCCTAATGCCGTTCACACAACTTTAACTATGACGGCAAATTTTAGAGAATGGCTTCATGTCATCGATTTAAGAGTAAGTCTTCATGCACAATGGGAAATCAGAGAACTATTGACTTTAATCTGGAAAGAACTTTATCAGAAAGTACCTTCAATTTTTGACCTAACTTATTTCCTGCACTGGAGTAAAGACCTGGAATTTAAAAAAGAAGCTTTTGAAAAATATATCAGAAATACTTGACAGGAATTATTTTTATTTTAATATATTAAAGGGGTGGAGGGGATCCAGGACACCAGCTAGTGTTTACTTCTTGAAAGGAGTCAGTATGAAGAAGGTTGAGTTCTACCACACGGACGATGTTTGTGTTATAAAGCCCTCCGGAGAAATGACCTTCTTTTTTTTAGAAGAGGTCAACAACCACCTAAAAGAGCAAATCAAAGGAAATCGCAGTTCTTATGTTTATGACATGTCTTCCGTAACATGGATTGATTCCATTGGATTGGGCCTCATTGCTATGACCGTTCGTTTTGCTATGCTGAATCAAAGAAAAGTCTGCATAGTCAACCCCCGTGAAAATGTAGTTCAGCTTCTTCGATTAAGCTCTCTGCTGGATTTAGTAGAAGTCTGTACTAATGTTGAAGAAGCGGTAAATTTCTTTAAAACGAAATACCCACCACAGACATCTAAAGAATAACATTTTTACTATTAATAAAGATCAAAGTCTTTTCCGGCATTTTCCAGATAATAGCAAACTCCGACTTGAAAAAGATTGTTCCCAATAAAAGAAGGAGAAAAGGAAGCCCGGCATTCAAAATCACCGATTTTTTTCCGCAGGCTGAAAGTAAAATTGTCATAAACCATGCAGATCAATCCCTGTTTGAAAGTAATTCCAATACGCAGGCTCTTTCCGGAAGTCTCTATAAAAGAAGATAATTTAACGACAGAGTTCTGGACATTTTGCTGATAAGAAAGAAAAAAGCAAAGAAATAGTTTTTGATAAAACCAGCCATAAACGCCCGTGCATTCCGTGCTAAAAAAACCTTCCTGAATTTTCGCTTGAACGCTCAACTCGCCCTGTCCACATTCCCATGCGCAGAAAAAAGAGGGGTTTAACCAGCTCTGCTGATAAAGTACCCCTACTTCTTCCTTCCTAAAAGCACCCGAAAAACCAAACAGAAAAGGCTTTACAAATAGTCCAAATTGGCCTTCCGCCCCAAGCTCATTACCCGAAACGGCATAAATGCCGCGGTAAGCCATTTGTTCTGATTCCACAAAATCAAAATCTCCCAGCGATCGATAATAAAATTCTCCGCCGTAATAAAAACGCAGACTCATCCAATCCGAGCAAAAATGAAGCCCGGAAGAAATCTTCCACATATCGGCTAAGGATTTTTCAAAATTGACAGCCGCTCTATTTTCTTCAGAAAAAAATTCCTCCAGAGAAAAAAAAGCATACGCCGCACCTGATTCATTGACAATAAAAATAAGCCATAAAACAAGAATTATCTTACCAAAAGTTTTTTGAAGATTGTTAAAAACTTTTCGCGGAGAAAAAAAGCAGTATAAATACCCTTTCTCAGGCTGGTTTTCCATAAAACCGCTCCATTATCAGATGACGCAAAGCTTCCTATCACATTACCCTTTTCATCCACTACAAAAATTCGCGTTTGATCAGGCAGATTCGCAAATACAACCGTGTTTTCAGAATCCGAAGAAAGGGGATTTGGATAGACAACTAGTTTAGAAAAATCCAGGGATGGGGAAGGCAATACCCAACCATCCCGACAGCACACAAATTCAATAACAATATTTCCTTCTGGATTTTCATCATGATAAAGTACAAAATTTTTCTCCCCATTCTTGACATTCAAAATCCTGTCCCGCTTGATTCCCTTCTCAAAAGAAATAGGAAGAGAACCGTAAAAATGGTTTATCAAATTGGTTAAAGAAACCTTTTCCTCATCGTTATCATTGTAAACAAGGAGTTCAGCATCGAAACCAGGATAGTTTGTATCTACTAGAAAAATTTCCTTAATGTTTGAAACCGCCGCAGAATTCATCCATAGAAAACCTCTTTCCGTCCCATTGTTTCCGCAAAAACTGGCCTCCTGTTTCCGAAAAGGCGCAGGCGGCGCGCCATTCGGCATTCTGGAAAAAGCCTCATCCCCTCCGGAAGAAGAATCACCATTTTCTATTGACACTTCGTCTAAAATTTTTCCATTTAAGTAGGGATAACCATCATATAGTGATAGTTTTGCTTGATTGGCAATTCCGCCCTCAGGGCTGATTACCACATAACCGTAGTTTGAAACCACACCGGACCGATTGCCGGAAGAAGAATTTGTCCTGAAGCTGATAGACTTGATACTCTCGGAATTTCCCGTTTCATAAAGAAAAGTGCAGTTAGATAGATTAAAAGGTTCGTTCGCTGTATTAACAAGCTCTACCCAATCATCCGTACTGTCAATTTTTCCACCGCCATCATTTCCCGTCCAGCCACCGCCGCTATAATCCGTCTTTGGATCAGAAACGATTTCATTAAAAAGAACCTTTTGATAATAAATAGAAAGCGGACGTTCTTCTAAAAAACGCAGTACACAGGTGTTTTCTCCACTTTTAAAAACAATATCTTCCCCATGTTTCAAGGCAGGTCCGGGGTAAAAGGAAGTTCCAAATAAACTTCCATTTTCGCGAATTAACTGCATCTCCCGGCTTTCTCCTTGAAACTCAACCTTCATTGTGATTGCATTAGAAGGGCAAAAAGGATTTCTGCACCAGACGTGTCTGTTTTTAAAGCCGCGGACTAGAATTTCTTCAGTATAAAGGTAAATACTATTATTGATCCCTGGGGAAAGAGGCGCTGAAGAATAAATCCCATCCACAAGATGCAGTGATTCCTGAGATAAAACCGCGTCATCGGCAGGCAGAGAATAGCTGGCGCAGTCAAAGATTACATTTCCGTTTGTTTTAAGTTTCAGAAGGCTGATTCTATCTGCCCAGGAATAGCCGGAAAAACTTTTGTTTACCGGCTTTAAAAGAGTTGTATTGGAAGCAAACCGTAGAAGCCGTGCGTAACGATTGTAATCCTCGGTAATAATAACAGCGTAAGAATAAGGCGGCAGCGTCATAGAATTGGTTAAAATGTCTTTCTGCAACCCCTCAAACCTGCCCAGCTCGACACTCAGATCAATCGTTACTGAATCACTGCGAGGCACAGAAATCACCAGATTAGAAAGGGGGAAAGACATGGCACTGTCATTATAAATTTCAATAAAGCGCTCTTCCGAACGGACAAATGGCCCGCCTTTATAAAAAATTTCCGTAATCTGAATAGAAAAAGCAGAGTAAAAAAAACAGAATTGGAATAATATGATCCGCATTAATTGCCTGACCATTTATAGCCTCTTTACCCAGAATTCCGCCTTCTCACCAAAAGAAGTTTGCGACAGTTCCTTGTCTTTTATCAGCTTTATCCATATTTCGCGGGCTTTTTCTTTTTCCCCCTTGTTTTTCATGCTCATTCCATAAGCATAATAAATCGAGGCTTTTTTGCGGATTAAAATTTCTTTCACCGAATCCTCTTTTCCCTGCAAAAGAAGTTCCGCCTTCGAAACGGCCCATAAAGCGCTTTCGTATTCTTTCAAAAGCGAGAGTAATTTTGAGTATTCATAATAAATCCAAAAATCCTTCTCTATTTGAAGGGCCTTTCTGAAAAAAACACGAGACTTTTCATATTCTCCTAACTCTCGATAAGACTTAGCAATACCCTGATAATAAAACGCTTCGTTTTTTTGAGCGCCAATTGAAAGCGCTTTTTGATAATAAGAAATGGATTTCCGAAAATTCCCTTTCTTATATTCGAGCCCGCCAAGGCCGCTACAAATATATTGATTGTTGCGGAAATCTAATTCCGCGTCCGCGAGCACTTCCCACGAGAGGTCTACGCGGCCTATTTTCTCATAAGCCCTGGCAAGCCGAATATAATGAAACGATTCTTCCGGTTCTAATTCGATACACCGCCGAAGCATTTTCAAAGCCCCCCGGTAATCTTTTCTTTTTTCATGCACCCATGCCAAACGCGAAAGAACATTGGCGTTCGATGGATTTGTTTCTAACTCAGCTTTTAGTTTTTTTTCATCATAATTTTCTTTTTCATTTAAAAAATTTTCATTACCATAAAGAACTGAAAAAAACAAAAACAAAGATAAAATATAAATTTTAAAAACCATGCCTGTCCGTCCATTTTCTTATGACTATATTTTAAGTCTTTTGAAAGGTGATTGTCAATATGACTTTGGGTACATTTTTCTGTTACTTTGGGTACATTTTTTGCTTTTTTCTTTCAAATTGAGAAGTTTTTGATCAGATAAGATAATCCTATTCTATTTTTGATGCCTGTTTTATCATAAACATGGTGCATGTGATTTTTGACTGTTCCTTCTGAAATATGGATCCTTTTCGCTATTTCTTTATTCCCCAAACCGGACAAAGCCAGAAAAAGAATTTTTCTCTCCTGGCCTGAGATCTGATAAAACTCAAAAAAGACCGGATTTATTTCAGAAGCCGAAAATTGAATCTCATTCCCCTGAAGTAAATATTTTGCAGCATAAATGACACTGAAGCCATTCCAGAAAAGATAAAAAAGCGGAATAAAATTAAAACTGCGCGGGATAATGTGAAGTTTTTCCTGAAAAAAATTCCAGTTTCCGTCAATAATAAAGCCAGGAAAAAACACTACAAACAAAGTAAAAGCGGTTTTAAGAATTTTTTTAAATTCGCCTCCCGCTCTTTTTATCCCCTGAAACAAAATAATCAGAGAGTACAAGATCACTCCATACATTATATAGAGATAGAGCGAATAAAATTGAAAGTAAAGAAGGTCAAGTAATATTTTTTCATTTTTAAAAAACGCGTGCGGCCAGAGCATCATAAAAATCGACAGAAAAGAAAGCAAAATAAAAAATCTTCTTTTACTATGAGAGAAAACCTTGCCGGCCAAAAAATGAACAAAAAAAGGAAGAAAATAAACCAGCAGGCCGATACAAAGGAAGAAGACCTGAGTAAACAGAAGGTGCACAGAAAAATCTTGATATTGTGCCACCACAGCGAAATAGTAATAAAAAGTATTATTGACAACAAAAACGGTAAGCAGAAAAAGAAAAAAGAGATAATAACGAATCGTAAGATTTTTGGTTTTAAGATAAATCAGCAGAAACAGAACAAAGCCCGCAAAGCCGCTTGACAAAGAAAAGATGTAATAAAATGTCATACAATGCTTTAACATCGCATTACCCTAAGGTATATTTTTCATTCAGCCAAAATTATAATTAAAAGCATGCAAAATATCAAATAATTGTTTATAATATATATAAATATATTTTATAGCAGGAAATCATGCCTAAAACGATCGAAGCATTACAGGATCTCGCGGATTGGTTTGAAAAACAAAAACGGGTTTTTCCCTGGCGGGAAGATCCGTCCATCTATAAAGTATGGATATCGGAAATTATGCTTCAGCAAACTCAGGCCGCGACAGTCATTCCATATTTTGATAGATTCATTAAACACTTCCCTTCTGTGAACGAATTGGCAACGGCTCCTTTAGACGAGGTCCTTTTCTTCTGGGCAGGACTGGGATACTACCAGCGCGCGAGAAATATGCACAGAGCCGCGCGCCTGATTGTCGAAAAAGGCTCATTCCCAGCAACAAAAGAAGAATGGCTTTCAATGCCTGGCGTAGGCGAATACACAGCCGGAGCTATTCTTTCTATCGCACTGAATCATGTAATCCCGATTCTGGATGCCAATGTAAAGCGAGTCCTCGTCCGGCTGCGCCGATACAAAACAATCGATAAAAAAATACTCTGGAAATGGTCAGAGTTTTTTGTAAAAACTGCCGCTCAGAATAAAATTCCTCCCCGCGTTTTGAATCAAGCCTTGATGGAATTAGGAGCGCTTCTTTGCCTGCCGAAAAAACCTTTGTGCGGATCATGCCCATTTGCGACCCTCTGTAAAGCGAAAAAAGCCGGCGACATGGAAAAATTCCCTTTTCAAGAAAAGAAAAAATGGGTCTCTGTCTCTGAGAAAGTTTTTGGCATTCTGGATTCTTCTAACAAAATCCTGATGGCAAAAAACACCGACTCTAAAGGCTGGAGGCAGGGACTCTGGGATTTCCCGAAAGAGAAACCCTCTTTTTTAAAGGAAACAGAACTAAAAACAATGGGAATGATCCACTCTCATTATATTGTAACAAATCATAAAGTCAGCCGTTCCATTCTTTTCTACCAGATAAAAGACAACAAAAAAAGAATAAATCTTCCGGCGGATTTTCAGTTCATTCTTCTGGAAAACCTGAAATCCCTTTCTATCCCGATTGGTTCCCCAACCAGGAAAACGCTCTTTCAGATAACATCTTTAGGCGCGGTTAATTAACCGCGCCTATACTCCGATAAAAAAATCTCTCTGCTCCAGCAAAAAATTGTTTAGTTTGAATGACATAACTTCCGATTATTAAATTTAACTGATAAGATTTTGACAATTTTACTTTCCCCCGGAGTTTATATGGATTTTAAGTCCATTTCTTACGAAGTTTTATTTCACCAGGCAAACTTTGCGACTGCTATTGTTGATAGCGAAGGGAAAATTCTGGAAAGAAATGTTTATTTTCAGAAGGTTTTCCCGGAAAATTTTTCCGATTTAAAAGAATACATCCCTGCAGATTTGCATTTTGCTTTATCAAAATTATTTGCCGAAACTGCCATGGGAGAGAAAGGGGAGCTCGAGGTTATTAACCGGTTCGGCCAAGAATTTCAGAATAGTTTTCGAATAGAAATCAACCCTTTGAAAGCCGAAGAATCTACAATTTTTTTAGCGGTCATTTCAGACATTTCACGTTATAAAAAGACTGAAAACATTCTCATTCAAGCTTCCTCTGAATGGCGCCACATTTTTGACTCCATTCTAAATCCAATCTGCTTAACCAATTCGCAAGGACAAATTGCCCGTGGGAACACCGCCTTTTCCAGAATGGTCCAGAAAAATTTTTTGGAAATTGTCGGGGAAAATTTTTTGGATTTATTTCCCGATCTGGCTAATATCCAAAAAGAATTTCTGTCATCCCAGCCAAATTTAAGCTGGATCGAGTACGAATTTAATTGGAATGGCCAGGACTACCGAATTACGATTGATCCTTATAATGAGATAGAAAAAGGTGTTGGAATCATATACATCTTCGAAAATATTACTCAGCAGAAAAAAATAGAGAAAGAACTTTCCGAAGCTGAGTTCCGGCTTTCTGAAATTATAGATTCCATGGTTAATCCGGTGTATTATAAAAATTCAAAGAATTTATACACCGGCTGCAATCGCGCTTTCTGCGAATTCCTGGGCTTACCAAGGGAGAAAATCATTAGCTCAAGTACTCAAGACTTAATTTTACCCGAAATTGCCCAGATATACGAAAACAAAGACATGGAATTGTTGAAAGATGGCGGCAAACAGGTCTACGAATCCTGCCTCCGCCATGCAGACGGCACCTTTCATGACGTAATGTTTCATAAATCACTTATACTCAGCCGGGAAAATTTACCACAAGGCATTGTCGGCGTCATTATTGATATAACCGATCGGAAAAAAGCGGAAATTTTAGTCCGGACAAGCCTTCAGGAAAAAGAAGTGCTTTTAAAGGAGATTCATCACCGGGTGAAAAACAATCTCAACATCATTAGTTCTCTCTTAAATCTCAAACGCAATGAAGTTAAAAATATAGAAACGTGGGAAGTACTGTCTGAAAGCATCAGCCGCATCCAATCCATGGCATTGATTCATGAAAGGCTTTACCGGTCAGATGACCTGTCAAACATTAAGATTAGTGATTATGTTAAGAACCTGAGCTCGGCCCTCCTTTCAAATTATAACATTGAATTTCCTATTGATATTAAAATAGGCTGTGACGATATTTTTCTGGGCATCAACCAGATGATCCCTGTCGGATTAATGCTCAATGAAATGATCACCAATTCGATTAAATACGCTTTCAAAGACAAAAAACTTGGCACGATTTCTATAGCTGTCCTGCAAAGCAGCCCCGCCTGGGTTGAAATTTCTTACTCTGACGATGGGCCGGGAATACCGGGATCAGTCGATCTGGAAAACCCAAAAACCCTGGGGGTCCAAATAATAAAAGATTTAACGCGGCAATTGGATGGAACGGTAGAATTAGTCCGCGAGAAAGGGGCGTTTTATAAAATCCGCTTCCCCTTTCAGCAAAATTCCGCTTAAGGTGATTGATTATGGAAGTTTACATTATTATCTTCTTTCTTGTATTCATTGCTCTAAATGTTGTCATATTCGGCAGTAAATGGCTTCTTTCATTGGTCCATACTGATTTTACATTTGAGAAAATGGAAAAATTATTAAAAGAAAAAAAGTTTCGCGAGGTGGTTGATTTAGGCCTGAAATACATGGGCTCTCACAGTTCTTCTTTTATCATTGTTTATTATATCGCTCAGTCTTATGAAGGCTTATTCCAGTTCCGGCACGCGATCGAAAGTTATGAAAAAAGCCTGGTCCTTTTGGCCCAGGAAAACAAAGGAGCTCTTCGGTTAGAAATCTATAACAAACTCGGGGATTTGTACGCCAAAATCCATGACAATGAAAGCGCTATCGGCTATTTCAATCTGGTTTTACAGGAAAACAGCCGCAACCTGAAGGCGCTTTATCTTTCCGCCAAACTGCTTTTTGAGCTCAAACGCTATCAAAAAGCGCAGGAACGCCTGGAAACTTATGTCAATTTTAAACCAAAAGAAGTCGCGCCATTGATGCTTCTCGCCAGAATCTATTACGAAACCAAAGAGCACCAGAAATCCAGCGCCTTACTTGACCGGCTGTTATTATCCGGCGAAGATGCCTTGATCGCCGCGAATGAAGATGCCATTTTACTTCTGGCAAAAAACCACTTCGCGTTAAAAAACTATGATAAAGCCGTTCCTTACCTGAAAAACCTCTTGAATAAACGCCAGATGATAGATGAAACAATTCCTCTTCTGATACTAAGCTTGATCCACGATAAAAAAATCAATGAGGCGCAATTAATTTGCCGCGACAATATTGTGCTCATTCCTATGGACAAACGAAGCGAGGCGCTTTATCAAACCGCCCGGGCTCTTTTTGAAGAGCATGAAATATACGAAGCCGCGAGAACATGGAAACAGGTTTTTGAAATCAACTCAAAGTATTTAGACGTAAAGGATATTATGGCCCGTTTCCAGATATTCCTGGACAATCCAATCCTGGAAAATTATTTCACAACAGACGAAGCCCTTTTTATCGATTTTATATCAAAAAGATTTAGCCTGATTGCCGAAAACTTTGTTTTCAAAGAAAAAGATTTCTGGATAGTGAAAACCAGCCGGGATTTATTTGTATTGTACCGGAAAGCCGATTTAATTTCATCTCACACTCTGGATGAAATTGACGCCCGTGTTAAGGATTATTTCCAGGTGGGAACCAACATCAGCGTTTATTCCTTGTTTGGGATGGAACAAAACTGTAAGGAGTATTCTTTTTACAAAAGAATCGAGGATATATCACTGGAAGCGTTTGTAAACTTTTTTTCAAAGCCAGATAGTTCAGAGGAATAATTTAAGGGGGAAACCTTATGGAAAAAGAAAAAATTTTGATCGTCGAAGACGAAATTCTGATTGCCAGAGACACGGAATCAAAATTGAAAAAGATGGGATACATTGTAACCGGTATAGCCGCGTCTCATGACGAAGCCATAGCGGCGATCAATCTGAACAAGCCTGATCTCATCCTGATGGATATCCGCATTAAAGGCCAGATGGACGGCATCGATACCGCCCTGGAGGTTCAGGAAAAATACCGTATACCCGTTGTTTTCCAGACCGCGCATGCCGATGACGCGACAGTGGCGCGCGCGCGGGTTACAGGCTCTTACGGCTACCTGGTGAAGCCAATTAAGGACACAGAGTTCAAAATCGCCGTCGAGAACGCTTTATACAAAGCCTGTGACCAATCTACACAAGACCTTTCAGCGAAAATCCTAAAAGCTATTTTAGAAAGCCTGCCTTCAGGCATTCTCGCCGCCGACAGGGATGGTTTCCTGATCTATGCCAATCAAGTGGCCCTCCAGATTCTTGAAATAAACGAAGCCCCGATGGGCCAGCCTTTAACGGAAGTCTTTCAAAAGACCGAAGTATCCCTCCCCAATTCTTCCGGATCCGAAGCCGCTATACAATCCGCTTCCCGGCTGAATAAAACCGCTGAAATCGTACTGAAAAACAATAAAAAGATCGAAGTGGCCTACAACGCGTTCGCGATGCTCGGAAAAGATGGGCCTATGGGCATGGTAATACAATTCGCCCTAAAATAAATAGGCGCAAGTTAATTAACCGCGCCTATACCATGAAACACACGAAAAGGCACGAAGGAGTAAAAGAATGGGCTGTAGAAATGGAAGAACAGGCTGTCCGTCCCAATGAAAAGGTCATCCGCCTTGATAAATGGATTGTCCGCCCGCTAGAATGACACCCACGCTTCAAACAATGACGTGTCCGCCTCGTAGAACGGATCGTCCGCCTGAAGGAAACGCCTGTCCGCCCGGGCAAATTGGTTGTCCGCCTCATAGAATGGCATGTCCGCCCGGGGAAAACGGTTGAACAGTTGTGATAAAATTATAATTTAAGGAGGTGTAAAATGAGCGGGAAAAGTCATGGAGTAAGCCTGGACAGCTTCCTATTGTCGGCGCAGATCGCGATCGAGAATACGATCAGCGATACGGAAATCGCCGGGGCAATGGCGAAGTTCGGCTACAGCGC
>JAGVOW010000044.1 GCA_020052515.1 Brevinematales bacterium
CTAAATTAATAATTCTAATGTAGCCGCGGGCTTTAGCCCGCGTAAATTAAGCGCAAGCTAAAGCTTGCGGCTACATTTTTCAATTTAGCGACAGCCCCCCCCCGGCCCCCTTCTCCAGGCTTGGAGAAGGGGGCCGGAGGCCAGGGTGAGGCGCCGCTATACCGCTGCCTTCCCGGCGAGGGAATTCTTCGCCTTGGAAAGCTTGATGTAATGTACAATATTGCGCTTCGCCGGGCAGACGTAAGTGCAGCACCCGCATTCCACACAATCCAGGAGGTCATATTCCGCCAATGCTGTCTGGTGCTTATGCTTTTCACTCAAAATACTCAGAATATTAGGCCTGAGCCGCATAGTACAAACCTCGTTACACCTGCCGCATCGAATGCATGGCCTCTCATCTCCGTAATCTACTTCTTTCTTCGTTAAAGCCAGTATTCCTGATGTCGCTTTCACAATGGGCGAGTTTATCCCTGCCTGGGCAATTCCCATCATTGGTCCGCCCATAATCACTTTGCCGGGAACACTGCGAAACCCGCCGCAAAAATCGATCGCGTCTTTAAAGGGAGTACCAATCCTGGCCAGAATATTCTTCGGGGCCATTATCGCCTTTCCAGATACAGTCACTATTCTCTCAATCAAGGGAATGTTTCTGCAAACCGCCTCCGCGATAGCCGCGCAAGTCGCGACATTCTGAACCACGCACCCTACATCCATCGGAAGCTTTCCGGACGGTATCTCTTTACCGGTAATAGCGTTTATCATCATCTTTTCCCCGCCCTGAGGGTAGATCGTCTTCAAAACCGCTATTTTTATGCCTTCTCTTTCAGCGTAGTTCTGGACTGTCTCTATTGCCTTCGGTTTATTTTCTTCTATCCCAATAAAGCAGTCTTTAACATTCAAAATTTTCATTATCATCCGGGCACCTTTCATAACCAGATCTGGATATTCAACCATAATTCTATAATCAGCTGTCAAATAGGGTTCGCATTCAGCCCCATTGATAATCAAGGTGTCAATCATCTTGTTTTTCGGGGGCATGAGTTTTGTGTGCGTTGGGAAAGCGGCTCCCCCCATTCCCACAATGCCGTTCCGATAAATGATATCCACCATCTCTTCTACAGAAAGCTTTTCGAAATCCCTTTCAATGAGAAAATTTTCCATCCATTCATCTTTTCCATCAGACTCTATCACAATGCTCTGAGACATACCAAAAACCGGGTGCGGAAAGTTACCGATTTCTTTGACCTTGCCCGATGTAGAAGAATGAACAGGCGGGGCTTTTTTTTCCGGATGATCCGCGACCACCTGCCCCTTTTTCACATTGTCTCCCGCTTTCACCAGAGGTTGGCATGGAACTCCGATATGCTGCCTGAGAGGAATGAAAAATTTTGGGGGAACAGGCATCACTTCGATTGCTTTTTCTGCGGAAAGGCTTTTGTGGCCATCGGGATGGATTCCGCCTCTTTTTATTCTAAACATAGCAACCTCTTCAAGAAAGAATATCGGTAATTTGGGGAAAATAATTGGGTTTTAATTTCATCTTTTTATCAGTTATAATAATACCAATTATGGATAGCACAAAGAAAAGCGATCCAAACAACAGCATCCATAAATCAGGACTAAAATGGAGAAATTTCGCCAGGAGATAGCCGGCCCCGGCCCCGGCAAAGATCGAAAGCATTGGAAAAAAGAAAAGGATAAACGAGATTTTTATCATATTACTCTGAGCCGTTGTAAATCTGACCTTTTGCCCCGGCACCGCATTCAATGAATTTTGGACAAGGACAATCGTTTCCGGCGATTCACAGGCCCCGCAGCTGTCACAGCTGGAATGCTGTTGAATCCTGACCCTCGCAAAACCCTCTTCATTTTGAATCACTATCCCTTCCTGAATCAGGTGCATTCTCACCCCCAAAATCAGGATTATGATAAAATATTTAATACCGGGAGTCAAATTTTAGAATTAAAACCGATTCACAAAAAAGCTTTCCGCTTCCCGGACAATCTGCGATAGATTGCCATAAATTATCTTCGCGGGAGGTAAAGAATTGAGAAATATCGAGCTATAACGCTTGCTCTTGATCCGCTCATCCATAATGGCAATGATACCTTTGTCCGTCTTACTGCGGATGAGCCGGCCTATTCCCTGTTTGAGACGAAGCACTGCCCGCGGGATACCATAAGTCATAAAAGGATTCAAATCCCTGGATTTCAGAAGCTTGACTTTTGCTTTGAAAATCGGATCTGCGGGCGAATCAAAAGGCAGTTTTTCAATGATGACACAGCGCAGATTGTCACCCTGAATATCAATGCCCTCCCAGAAGCTCGAAGTCGCGAATAAAACCACATTAGAATATTGGCCCATTTTGGAAAGGAGTTCATCGCGCGGGGCTTCTCCCTGCTTCAGGGGCAATAGCCCGAATTCCTGAAATTCTTTCTTGAGCAGGCCAAACATTTCGTTCAAGCGGTAATAAGAAGTAAACAGCACTAACGCGCCGCCCTCGCTCATCATGCAAAGCTCTTTCACCAATTCCGTCTTTTCCTTTGTGACACTGCTGTGATCCAATTTCTCTTCCAGAATATAAATTTCCGCCTGCTTCTGATAATCAAAAGGCGAGGGGAAATTCATTTCCAACTTCTCTTTATTGGTCGCGATAGGCAGCCCAACGCTGTTCTTAAAATAATCGAATTTATCATTAATCATCAATGTCGCGGAAGTGAAGATCGTAAAATCCTTCCTGGAAAACAGCGAATTCGCCAGGAAATCCCCTACTTCGAGTGGGCTGTAAAAAAATTTAATATTCTTTTTGCTGACCTCAATCCACTTCACAAAATGGATCTCATTCTCTTTATTAAAAATCAGGTCAAAAACATTCTTCGCCTCAGAAAGGACAGTCGCCCGGTAAGAAATCGAGGAAAGAACATCAATCCCTTCACGGTTTACAGAAATTTCTTTTACTCTTGAGGCAAAGAATTCAAAACTGGATAGAAAACGATTGATGCCGTTGAAAACTTCCGACAGGGCGTCGAAAAGCCTTTCAAAATCCACAGAAGCGATGAATTCCTCATCCACACCGACACTGCTTGATTCTTTCAAGTAAGGTTTTAAAATATCGCTTCCGGTAAAGATAAAATCGGTGAGATTTCTTTCCAGGCCCAATATTTCTTTAGTCAACGATTCGAGATCCTGTTGGAGTTCCGCGTACGCCTGCAGTCTGGATTTTTTTTCCAATAGTGGCAAAAGCCCCATTGCCTTCCCGCCCTTGAAAGAATAAATCTTGCGGAGGTGATAGAGAAGCGACTGAATGGAAAAGTCCTGCGACAACGACTTCAGCGCCACATCTTCGGCGTGGTGGGCCTCATCAAAAATGATCCCGGAAAAGAACGGCAGGGAACTTCGGCGGCTCTCTTCATCAATGGAAGAAAACGTCAGCGAATGATTGGCGATAATGAGATTGGATTTCTCCGCTTCCATCCTTGCCCGGTAATAAAAGCAATCGCTATAAAAAACGCATTTTCGCTTGCTGCATGAGGCGGAATCGCAGGCGATTTCTTCCCAGACCTCATCCCTGACAAAACCGCCAAACTCATTAATCGTCCCTTCCTGACAATTCCGGCTCCACTTTTCTATCTCAAAAATGATCTCGTATTCCTCTTCGCTCGTAAAGAGAGAATCCCTTTTTTCCCTGTCCCGGATAATCTCGGTGAGTTTTTTTTTGCAGAGGTAATTTCCCTTGCCGATCAAAACAGAATAATGAATCTCCTTATTTAAATACTGGCGGACCACTTTTTCTACAATGTGCATGTCTTTATTGAAAATCTGCTGCTGAAGATTGATGGTCTGAGTGGAGACAATCACCCTCTTTTTATTCTGAAGCGCCCAGATTGAGGCCGGGATCAGGTAGGAAAGGGATTTCCCGGTACCGGTGCCCGCCTCTGAAATCAGTATTTTCGAGGCATTCACGGCATTAATAATGCCCCTGACTAAATTCAACTGCTCTTCCCTTGGTTCATAATAGGCGATGTTTTTGGACAAAAGGCCCTTTTCCTTAAAAATATCCTCTACCTCGTTTTCTTCGAGATAATACCGCGCTTCCGGCTTAAAGATAACATTGACCGCCTTGCAGGCATTGTCGATAATGTAAAAACCAATTTTTTTGTTTGCCAATTGAGAGGCAAGATTGATGTCCGCTTCCGAAGCCCGAAGGGCCAAATCCCCCTGACTCCCCCTTTCAAAAGGGGGATGGGGGGATTTTTCATCCGAGGGGTGATTGTGGATCAAAACATCGCACTGGAGGGTTTCCATCATCGCGACAGGCGCGGCGTTGGAATTCCCGTAGGCGAGCGCCTCCACTTCGCAGACAATGCCGTTCCGATCGACATTGCCCAGAATGGCGACTTCCTGCCCGTCATTTTTCTCTATTTCAGTAACTATAAAATCTATGGCTTCTTTCGAAAAAACCTCGCCGGCAATTTTTAACACTTTTTGTCTCCATTTGTTTTCTGGCTAATCGTCATATAGAAAGAATACTATCATTGTTCAAAAATATTTTTTAACTTAAAAAAATTTAGTAAGGCTTCAATATTATATAGGAATTTTATATATAAGATATATAGCTTATCATAAGTAGTGCCTGTATTTATTTTTCCAAAATTAGTCAAATCAGTATGGATATTATTAAAATTAGTCGAATGCAACATGATTAAGTTATATTCTGATGAATTAGGTATACATACTTCTGAAGCTAAATGCTCGAATATTTTGTTTTTTGCAGGATCAATTTTTTTATTATGTCGTTTTTCTTTTAATTCTCCTCGAATTTTTTCCATTAATGTTCTGATATTAAAAGAAATGCCTGTCAATAAGGTGTAATCAGTTATTGCACTAAGAATAGAGTTGTTGATATCTGTGAATAAACCCGGCAATTCTTTATTTGTAAATGAAAGTAAATATTTACTGATTTCTTCCTTAAGATAATCTTCTTCTTTAATCTTATCATATTCTATTAATTGAGTTTTTGACCAATCAGCCAGTGTATTATTATTTGCATTACAAATAGCTGTATATATTTCAGAAAATGAAGAAGTTGAACTAGAAGAGGGATAAATTAAATTGGGATTTACTGCTAAAATTGGTTTATAATTATCTTCAATATATTTACTTTCAATGAGAATTGTATCATATAAATAACCTGAGTAAATACTTGTTAAATCATCTGGCGTTTGTTTAATTGTTTTCAATGCCCAATCTGTCATCAATAAATCTCTTTCTAAAACTGGTTTTTGATTAGACAAAGTTGCTATTATTTTAATTACATTCGAAATAGTATTATGTTTATTAATTAATGCTTGTTCATAGTCATTTTTATTCATATCATCTCCTTTTAGGATAAAACGTATTGTCAAAAGTTTTTGCTCCGAAAACTTTTAATTCTTTATCAGTAAAAAGAATATAATTTAATATACTAATCTCCCCTCCTGGGAGGGGTTGGGGGTGGGTTGCTCATAAGAATGAATACAACATATTAATATTTACTTTTGATCCATTCTTTTATGTATTGCGCAACACCCTCTGGATTCTTTCTAACTTCTTCGTCGGCAAATCTTAAAAAATTTATTCCCAATCTTTCCATTTTTTCTTGTCGAATGCTATCTTGTTTCATTTTTTCATTATGAGTGATGCCGTCAATTTCTATGGCAAGCATTAACTCTTTACAATAAAAATCAACAATATAATTATCTATAGGCTTTTGACGATCAAAATCAAAACCATTTATTTTTTTACCCTTCAGATAATTCCATAATAATTTCTCAGATAAAGTACTATTTTTTCTAAGTTTTCTCGCTAATTCTTTTAATTCGGGTTTGTAGTTTAAAATTTTAAATTTCATAAAATACCCACCCCCAACCCCTCCGCGGGAGGGGAGAAATTCCTTCTCAAAGCATGGACGTCGACTCTCCTGAAAGAAATTTCCCTCTCAGAAAGTCCGGTTCCTCTCTCCGAGAACCGGCATCCCCGCTAAAAGAGCCGGTGCCGGATCTAAAAGAAAGAAGGTTGACTCTCAAAGAGGGAATGCCGGGTCTTTGAGAAGGAAAATTGCTTCTCAGAGAACCAACGCCGACTCTAAAAGAGCCAATTTCTCATTATACTCTATTCCCTCAAATGCTTTTCTATGAATTCTTCAGGAGAAATAATAGGGACTTTCGGGAAAAGGATGCCTCTTAAAATCCCAAAATGTTTATCTGAAGTAACTAAAAAATCAGCGTTTCCGCAAACCGCGCAATCAACAAATTTATTATCATCCGGATCCGCTTCAATAACAGGGAAATGATAATGAGGATCTACTCTGACAACGGATGAAGAATAGAGAAAAAAATTTTCTATTTCTTGAATCAAATCTTTAGAATAAATCTGAGAAAAAACCTCAAAGTATTCTGTAATAATCTCATTAGTAATCAAAATAAAAAACTTGTTTTCTAACAAATGAACAAAAATATTGTGATAGGGACTTCTTGAGGTAATCGATTCTATCATAACATTAGTATCAATTACGACATTCATGCTTTTTTATTCTTCCTGACTTTTTTTATAGCTTGATGAATTTGTTCTCTCGATATAGAATTTTCGAGCCAATCTCTATCTGCTAATTTTACTGCTTTTTTCCCAGACAACCTTGCTATCATTGAAACTATTTTCTTAATCTCATCTGTATTCAAACTATCAAGCCCATTAATGATCCTCTTTTTTAATGAATCTTTTGTTTCTTGTAAAACCAACATAATGTTTCCTCTCTCTCTGTTTTTTCTCAACTATCTAAATAATGCACTAGGTCTTCCTGGCCGATCAACACCTGGCGGCCTTTCCCAGCGCTAGCGACCGGCCCCAGTATTTTCATCTTTTCAAAGGCTTCTATAATCCTCGCGGCGCGGTTGTAGCCGATCCGGAAACGCCTTTGAAGGTAAGACGCGGAAACCTCGCCGTTTTCGACTGCCGCTTTTAAAGAATCCGCAAAAACCGGATCGCTCCGGTAATCCACAGAGTTTTCGGATTCTTTAGATTCGCTTTTCTCCCGCGCCCGCAGGTCTTCCAGATCAATCACATAATCCGCCGTGCCGTTGCGCTTCAGCTCGCGGACTATATTTTCCACATCCTGATTGGAAACAAAGGGCGCCTGAATCCTCACCATATCGGTCATGCTGGGAGTCATAAAAAGCAGATCGCCTTTTCCCAGAAGCTTTTCCGCGCCGCTCTTGTCAAGAATAGTACGGGAATCCGTCTGCGAGCTCACCCGGAAGGTAATCCTGGAAGGGAAATTCGCTTTGATAATACCTGTAACAACATCCACGCTGGGCCTCTGAGTAGCAATCACGAGATGAATCCCAACGGCGCGCGCCATTGCCGCAATGCGGGAAATCAATTTTTCCGTCTCTTTCGGAAGCCGCAGGATCAAATTGGCAAATTCATCGATTACAATCACAATATAAGGAAAGCGTTCCATTTCGGGTTCTTTTTTATTCTTCCTCACCGCGTTAATTTTATCTATTTCCCTATTGTAATCAGTAAAATTCCGCACACCGAAATCGCTCAGCACCTTGTACCGCCTGTCCATCTCCGCGGAAGCCCATTCCAGAGCGCCGATCGCTTCCTCCGGGCTGGTAATAACAGGCGCCAGCAGATAAGGAATTCCGTTATACAGCTCCAACTCAACCATCTTCGGATCAATAAAAATGAATTTGACCTCATCCGAAGTCATGGTAAATACAATTCCCCCAATCAATGAATTCACATAAACGCTCTTGCCGCTTCCCGTTGTACCGGCAATCAGCAAATGCGGCATCTCCGTCAGGTCTTCAATAATGATATTGCCGGTAATGTCTTTGCCCAATATTAATGGGATTTTTGCCTTTGTCTTTCGGAATTCATCGCTCTCAATAATATCCCGAAGCACCACGTTCTTCCGGTTTTGATTGGGCACCTCGACGCCTATAATGCTTTTATTCCCGATAGGGGCAACAATGCGGATATTCCTGGTTCCGAGGTTCAGCGCCAGGTCATCCGTCAGGTTTACAATATTCCTGATCTTCAAGCCTGATGGAGGGACGATCTCATAGCGCGTAATAGCAGGCCCTCTGGAATAGCCGCTCACTTTGATATTAATTTTAAAACTTTCAAAAGTATTCTCTATCACCTGAGAAACCCTTTCTACCTCAAGCTTTTCCTCGGAATGAGAAAATTTATCAAAACTTTTTTCCAGCGTGCTGGCTCCTGGAAAAATAAAATCACTCTGGTTCAGTTTATTTAAAACTTTTTCTTCTGATAAAGGAGGAACAAAGTCCTCTTTCTTTTCTTTTTCCGGCTGATAATAGGCTTCTTCAGCAAACATTTTATGGGGCACTTCATCCAGCAAAATATCTTCTTCCAATTTCTTCAGAGGAATACTTTCTCCCAGTTCCTCATCAAAGTACCCTTTTATTTCCGACAACAATCTGCCTTTTCTTGACTCATCCTGAAGCCATTCCGGCCCATCGGTCAATTTTTCCATTCTAACCGGGCCGCTTTTCTCAAATTCAGCGGAATACTCCGGCCGAAGAAAATCAGGCGCCGGCCTATTATTACTGGAAAAAGTTTCTTCCGGCCTATCAAAAGCTTCATCTAAGGGATTCGAAATAAAAACATCCCCTGGAGAGGGAGATAAAACTTCTTTCCTCTCTATCAAGCCAAAAAGCTCAAAGGGAGCTAAGAAAATAAAACCGACAGCCTTTGCCAGGCCTTTTGTCAAAGATTGAAAAAGCTTCATGTTTGACAAAAGCGATAAGAATAAAACCACCCCGAAAAGCACACCGATAAAAACAGGCGGAAATACTTCCGACAAGGAAGAAAACAAGGAAAGCCCTGTCAGCCCAGCTTCTACATAAGTAGGGTTCTGGAAAAAACTAGCGGTCAGAACCGAAAGGCTGATAGTGGAAATAAAAAAGAGAGTCGCTTTAATCAGAATTTTCCCAATTTTTGCCCTGGACAAAACATGGATTCCGATTACAAAAAAACCGAAACAGAGAAAATAACCGGCGTATTTGCCGTACAGAATTACAACCGCGGCGCTGAGATTCGCGCCTACTCCGCCGGCAATATTCTCCAGCGGGAAATTAGCAGATGAAACAAGCCATGACGAATCCGAAGGTTGAAAAGTCAGTAAAGCCAACAAAAGGAAAACAGAAAGAGCAATAAAAAAATAACCAAATAGTATTCTCATAAGTTATGAAAATCCCTCCCTTTGCTCAAGAGAATTATAATAAAAAATTGGATTAATAGCAAGTAGAGGCAGAGTTTAGAAACCCGCCTCAACTTGCTAAAATTTCAAATCACTCTTATAATTTTTCATAATTATTCCAGCAGGGGGAAGCGAATGTATTTACTCAGAGGTATCCCGATCTCCCGAGGTATCGCTATTTCCAATATTTTGATCCGCTATGATATTACAAAAATGATCCGCTATTACCAGGTTGGAGAAGAAGAAAAAGAAGAAGAAAAAAAGAAATATTTAAAAGCGATTGAAGATGTAAAAAAGGAAATAGAAAAATTAAAAAACAAAAATAACAATAACAATTTATCCGAACAGCATGAAAAAATAGTTGATTATTACAATCTCCTTATAAATGAAGATTTTTTCGTCAAAAATGTGATCAACCGGGTGAATAGCGATTCCTATCCGGCTGACGCGGCGCTGGTATATGAGCTTGAAATCATAAAAAAGCAATTTGACAAACTGGAAGGAGAATACTTTCAGAGCCGTTTTCTGGATTTTAAAGCCCTGGCTGACCGGATCATCAGAAAGATGTATGGCGACATTGACCTTGCCTCAATTAATGAGCCTCTTATTATTGTTTCGGAAGAGCTTTCTCCCGCTGAAGTCCTGCATTTCCCGAAAGAATCTGTCTTGGGAATAGCTACCGAATCGGGAAGCACTACTTCGCACGCGGCTATTATTGTTGAATCACTGGAAATCCCGGCCGTATTCGGAATCAAAGACCTGTTCAACTATGTCAAGAAAAATGACAAGGTTATTGTAGATGGGTACAAGGGCATTGTCATTGTTAATCCTGATGAAAGCACTATCAGCGATTACACCCACCTGAAAAGTAATTATGAACTCCGGGAAAAAGAAATATTCAATGTAGTAGGGCTTCCTTCAAAGACCCTGGATAATCAGGAAGTGAAAATTTACGCGAATGTTTCAAACTCCATGGAGCTCAATATTGCCAGAAGGCATGGCGCGGCAGGCATTGGTCTGCTTCGAACCGAGCTTCTTTTCATCGCCAATGAAAAATTCCTGAATGAAAACGAGCAGTTTGAAATTTACAAGGAATATCTTCTTCTTTTTCAGGACCGCGAAATCATTATCCGGACATTAGATATGGGCGGAGATAAGTTTATCGGCAATAAAAAAACCAACAATGACCCAAACCCATTCTTAGGCTGGCGGTCCATCCGGGTACTTTTGAAAGAAATAGAAAAGTTTAAACAGCAGCTGCGCGCTATTATCCGGGCAAGCGTCTTCAATGACAATGTTAAAATTATGATCCCTATGATTTCCAGCATTGAAGAAATCAGGAGAGTCAAAGAAATCTACGAAGAATGCAAGCTGGAAATAAAGAAAGAAGGCAAGCCGTTTAAATACAATATCCCGATCGGCATTATGGTCGAGATACCGTCCGCGGCGATTCTGTCGAACCAATTGGCCAAAGAAGTGGATTTCTTCAGCCTCGGGACAAATGACCTGGTCCAATACACTCTGGCCGTAGATAGAAACAATCAAGCGGTAGCGGAATTTTACCAGCCTCTCAATCCGGCTGTATTAGCCCTCATCCGTTACACCGTTAAAAACGCTAATGGCAACCATATACCTGTTTCAGTTTGCGGAGAAATTGCCCGTAACCCGCTTTATATTCGGCTATTATTGGGCCTTGGGCTTCGCAATTTCAGCGTCAATCCGACTTACATTCCGCTGGTGAAATCGATTGTCTTAAAATCGAACGCGGCTGAGACAAAGGAGCTCTGGAAAACCGCCCGGAAGATGGCAATAGCTTCGGAAATTGAGGAATTCCTGAAGGCGGATTTGAAAAAGAACTTTACTGATATTTACGATTCTTATTTCTACGAGGAAAAATAATGCCGGAAAAGAACAAAGAGACCGCTATTCTTCTTCTATCTTGCCCGGATCAAAAAGGCATTGTTGCGGAAATTTCGAGCTTTATTTATCAATACAGCGGCAATATTATTCATTCTGACCAGCACACGGATGAGGAAAGCGGCTCTTTTTTTATGCGCATCGAATGGGAACTCGAAGGCTTTGAAATACCAAAGCAGGAAATCCCAGGGGCTTTTGGCGTTATTGCCGGCAAATTTTCGATGGACTGGGAACTACATTTCTCCAGCGTGATTCCGCGCTTGGCTATTATGGCTTCAAAACTGGATCATTGCCTTTACGACCTTCTCTTGAAAAATAAATCCGGTGAATTGCGCGCTGAAATTACCCTCATTATCAGTAATCATTCTGATGTAAAACCGATCGCGGATTACTTTGGAATTGATTTTTATACCTTCCCTATCGACAAAGAGAACAAATTTGAAGCGGAAAGAAAAGAAATTGAGCTTTTGCAGAAGGAAAAGATTGACTTGATTGTTCTGGCCCGCTATATGCAAGTTTTAAGCGAGAATTTCGTAGAGCTTTTTTCGAATAAAATCATCAACATTCACCACTCTTTTCTCCCTGCCTTTGTAGGAGCAAAGCCTTATCATCAGGCTTTCACAAGGGGCGTGAAACTCATCGGAGCGACCAGTCATTACGTTACGAAAGACCTTGACAATGGCCCCATTATCGCACAGGGCGTCATAAGTGTCAGCCACCGCGACTCTCTGGAAGATTTGATCCAGAAGGGAAAAGAGCTGGAAAAAACAGTCCTTTCAAGGGCCGTCAAGCATCATTTAGAGAATAAAACCCTGGTTTTTGGAAATAAAACAGTAGTGTTTGATTAAGAGGTTAAAATGGAAACTAAAAAAAATGAGTTTCTTCAATTTAGTTGGCGTGTAACTTCATTGCATATGTTGTCTTACCTTATTGCTGGAATTTTTGCGTTAGTATTGCTGAACTATAAGGAACTCTTTAAATCTGATTCTTTATCAATGCTTATGAGACCTGTAGATTCGCCTATTGTAGCAATAGGCCCATCTTTACAAATCATTCAGGGTTTTGTTATGTCCATTATTCTCTTTCCTTTTCGGACAATATTTCTTTCCTCAAAAAAGGGATGGATATATTTATTATTATTGATAGCCGGATTCTCAACTTTTGCTCCAGAAATACCTGGCCCAAGCACATTTGAAGGGCTTATTTACACTACTATTCCTTTAAAATATCATTTATTAGGATTACCTGAAACTATGATTTATTCTATTTTGTTCTCACTACTTTTATCATTTTGGTATAGTAAACCAAAAAAAATGTGGAATATTCTTTCAGTCATTGCAATTTGTCTCATATTTTTGATAAGTACCCTGGGTTTTTTAGCGAGCAAAGGAATAATTAAAGCATGAAATTGCATCGCTTGAGGAGAAAACCATGAAATATTCTAAATTGTTAGAGGAATACATATCCGGCGTCGCTCTTCTGAATTCAAAGATTAGCGATCTTTCTGAAGATAGCTGCAATTACCGGCCAGATTGGCAGGGTGCCTGGACCATAAAAGAGCACATTATCCACTTAGTGGACAGTGAAGTAAATGGCTTTATTAGATGCAAATCCATTATAGCCCAGCCGAATACAGAGTGTTATGTAATGGATGAAGATTTATGGACTAAAAATCTTACCGGAAAAAATGAGGACACCCAGAAATACATTCAATTGTTCGGCCTTATCCGTAATATTGTGTTTGACCTGGTTAAGGACGAACCTGAAGAAAATTGGTCTAAAGATTGTTTTATCCGTAAATACAAGGGTGAAAGCACAAAAATCACATTAGAAAAATGCCTGGAAATCTATCGCAATCATCTTTTATTTCATATAGAGTATATAGACAGGATAAAGAAGGGGTATTTATGAAACTTTTTACGGGAGTCTTTTTCACTTTATTTATTATGATGAATTTTTCTTTTGGGGTTTACACAAAATATATCAATGATTTCAAGTTTGACAATATTGAAAATTTTGAGTTCAGCAATGTCACTTTTATTGAGGGAGGCGGATTGGAATTGGCCAGAGATTATGAAACCATCTTTACTTCCCCTTCTATGGTCTGGTCGCTGGAAAAATCGGGAAAAGGATTTTTGGCAGGCACCGGAGAAAAAGCAAATCTCTATCTGATCGAAGGGAATAAAAACACCCAGGTGTTTTCCAGTTCTAACCACGTCTTATTCAGCGACATTCAAACAATGGGTGACCGTGTTTATCTATCAGCACTGCCGCGTTCTACATTGTTTATTCTGGACAGCGCCTTTCATTTAGCAAAAACGCAGAATTTTTCCAACCAATACATCTGGAATATTATTCCCGCCGAAAAAGGTTATTTTATATTAACGGGCAGCCCCGCGGAAATTTACTACTTCAACGAAAAAGATTCCCTGGAATGGCATATACCCATTAAAGGCGAAGAAAACCTGCTGAAAGGAATTTTGATCGATCAAGAGCTTTACTTTATAGGTGACGGGAATGTCCTCTATAAACTGAACAAAGAAGGGAAGAAGCAGGTTTCTGTGAAAGCCGTCCTGTCTCTGGATAATAATATAGCTGATTTTATCTATTACAAGAATAAAATTTATCTGATCACCTCTATGAAAGAAACCAAGAAAGCTGCGCAGGCCCAGTCAGAAAACAAAACAACAGACGACGACATCACTTCCGGAATGAAAAATTCTTCCTCCGAAAAACGCTCCAGAAACGGGGGGAAAAGTTCTCTTTACAGTTATGATCTAAATGGAAATGTAGAAACCCTTTTTGAAAAAAACAACTTTCATTTTATTTCGCTTTCCGGCTCTGGTGAATCAATCATCGTCGGTTGTGATAAAAACGCCCAGTATTTTGAAATTTCCCTTTCGGGCGAGAAAAAAAGCCTTTCCAGCCTTGGGGTTGGAAGATTTGTAAAATTCATTACTTTAAGAAACAAAAATTATGCCCTGCTTTTAGACCCTTCCAGAATCATCCAGCTCAAAGACACATTCGCGAAAGAAGGCTACTTTGAGTCCAGCCCATTTGATACCGGCAATATTTCCATCTGGGGAAGGCCCTCCGTCGAAAGCGTGATTTTGCCTTCTACAGGAATATCCCTGTTCACCAGATCTGGGGCTTCTGATTCCACCAGCCTCTGGGATGAATGGCAGACAGCAAAAGACACTATTTATTCTGATCCTAATTCTTTTTTACAATACCGGGCTGTCTTTTTTTCAGATGGGAAAAACACCCCTTTATTTAAAAGCGTTGTCATACCGTATATTCAGAAAAATCATGCCCCCAGGATAGAAAAGATTAATTTTAATGTTAATAATGCCAATTTTATTCGCGTGAGCTGGGATGCTTATGAGGAAGACAAGGATTTGCTTTTCTATAATATCTATTTATCCATGAGAGAAAAAGAATGGGTGAAGCTCAATGAAAAACCGCTGGAAGAAAATACCTTTGACATCGTCAAAGACAATTTTCCAGAAGGGAAATACCGCATTAAAATTATGGCCGATGATTCGAGGTCCAATCCTGACCATGAAGCAAAAACTAGTTTTAAAACAAGCGATCTTTTTACAATCGACAATAATCCACCAGCTATTGGCGCGCTTTCCATAAAAAAAACAGGTGAAAACACTATTGTAGCCGGTTTTGATGTTACAGACTCCCTCTCACCCTTGATTGAAGCAAGTTACAGCTTGAATGGCGGCAAGTGGATCAAATTTCTGCCCTTAAATGGCATGTTTGACAGCAAAACTGAAAAGTTTGAAGTCATTATAAATCATAGCCCGTGTTATTATCTTCAGTTCAAAGTCATGGATGCGTTTGGAAATTATGAAACAAAGGGGCTGTGGGTCGAGTGATATGAAAAGTCTTTATGACGTAATAATCATCGGCGGGGGGCCGGCAGGAATGGCGGCCGCTATTGAAGCCACAAAGAACGGCGCAGAATCTGTATTGATTCTGGAACGAAATGATGAGCTGGGGGGCATCCTGCCTCAATGCATTCACAACGGCTTTGGCTCTATTCTTTTCAAAAAAGACCTTCCAGGGCCTTTTTACGCGCAAAATTTTATCGATGAAACAACCTCGCTCGAAGTAGAAATACTTTTGAACACCTCTGTCCTTGACATTACTACTTCTCTAAAAGTTTATGCAACAAACAGCCGCGAAGGCTATATGGAGTTTCAGGCGCGCGCCATTGTTCTGGCAATGGGGTGCCGGGAAAGGACCCGCTCTCAGGTAAGGATTCCAGGAAGCCGGCCCGCAGGTGTATTTACAGCCGGCACTGTCCAGCGGTTAGTCAATATCGAAGGCCTGATGCCGGGAAAGGAGTTTGTGATACTGGGGTCGGGCGATATCGGGATGATCATGGCCAGAAGGCTTACACTGGAGGGCGCAAAGGTAAAAAAAGTACTGGAAATAATGCCTCATCTGACAGGGCTGCGCAGAAACTATGTACAGTGCCTGGAGGATTTTCATATTCCCTTAGAACTTTCTACCACTATTAAAAGAGTGATCGGTGAAAAACGCGTTGAGGCAATAGAAACCGTAAAAGTCAATGAATCCTTAGAAGCAATAGACGGAACAGAAGAAATGATGCCCTGCGACACCCTTCTCCTTTCAGTAGGCCTCATTCCTGAAAATGAGCTTTCTAAAAAAGCGGGAGTGGAAATGGACCCATTGACAGGCGGGCCGATTGTCAATGAGCAGATGGCGACTTCTGTGGAGGGAATTTTCGCGGCCGGCAATGTCGTCACCATTTACGATCTGGCCGATTATGTCAGCAAAGCCGGCTTCACCGCCGGTAAAAACGCCGCTCTCTACGCGCGTGAAAAAAGCCTCCAGAACCAGGCTTTTATTAAACTGATCCCGGAAAAAGATATCCGCTTGATTGTCCCTCAAAAAATCGGCCGCGACGCAAGTGAATTTCTATTGGAACTGCGTTCATCCCGTTCTATTGAGAAAAAAACGGCGATTGAGATCGTCGAAGAAGGCCATGTTATTCAATCTTTTCCGCAAAACTACATCCGCCCCGCTGAAATGATTACTTTAAAGATAAAAATGCCCGAAATATCAGGAAAAATCTCTCCCCAAACAGATTTTCTTTCCATCAGAATCCGGGAATAATTTTGCAAATTTCAAAAACACATTTTATCATGAGGAAAGGAGCATTAACATGCCAAAAAAACTATTGATCGTTCTTGCAATACTTTTTGTGACGGTGATTACTGTTTCCTGCGTAAAAATTAATCCAGGAGGCGGTGGATCAACTAATTCATCATCATCCTTTACTTTTATCGGCGGACGAACCAACTCATTTTCCCCTCCCGCTTATACCAACCAATATAATACAGGAGTTTACTGGGGGGTGTTTGAGGAAGGCCTCCAGAACAATATGCCTGAAATCAATTTTCTCGAGGCCCAGGCAGGCAAAAAATTAGCCACGGTAATGTGGTACATCGATTGGTCGACAGCAAACGGAAATTTTCCTGCTTCTAGTTGTGAAGCCCTCTACAGCCGCGGCATACTTCCCTATATCACTTGGGAGACATGGGACCCTTTCGGCAATTGGGATATCAAACATCAAACGATTTTAAGCGGGACATGGGACTCTTATCTTGAGAAGTTCGGCAGAGATGCGGGAGCCTGGGGAAAACCCGTCATTATCCGCTGGGGCCATGAAATGAATATGGGGTCTTATCCATGGTGCTTTAACGCCAATGGAAACTCCGTGCAATCCTACATCAATGCTTACCGCTATGTGTGGGAGAAAGTCGTACAGTCAGGCGGAAGTAATATCATCTGGCTGTGGTGCCCCCATCACTGGGACAATATAGCCGGCACCGTTTACACTATGACCAACGCCTATCCCGGAGACAGTTACGCGGACTGGGTCGGATTTGACGCTTATAATTGGTGCGACGAGAGTGACGGAAATCCCTGGTACAGCGTATCGGACACTTTTGGAGAAGCATATCGATTAATGCAGATCATCGCGCCTGACAAGCCCATTATTATTGGAGAAATGGGAACAGGAAGCAATCCGACAGCCGGCATAAAGGCAGCCTGGATCAGCAACTTTTTTGACAGCTTAAACAGCCAATATTCCAATGTCCGGGCTGTTGTCTGGTTTAACACAAACAAAGAAAAACACTGGAAATATAATAATAGCGCGGATGAGCTTGCCGCTTTCACAAACGGTTTAAACCGGATCAATGTTCAAACCGATGGTACCAATCTGGCGGTTTACTTCAGCAATTTTGTCCGTAAGTGAAAAAGGGTTTTTATGGATTCTTTTACCAATAAAAAATTTATCTGCATCCGCTGTCCCCGGGGTTGCGAAATTTCTACCTCACTGGACGGTTATGGAAATATATTGGAAATAACAGGGAATAATTGCAATCTGGGCATAGATTACGTAAAAAACGAGTTCACAGACCCTCGCCGGACTTTGACTACGACCATACGTGTGAAAAACGGCGTAAAACCATTAGTTCCCGTATGGACAAGCTCCCCTATTCCAAAAGATAAAATCTTTGAATTGGCGGACGCCATTCGTAATATTATAATAGAAGCCCCTGTTGAGATAGGACAGATTGTGCTGGAAAACGCGCTGGGCCTTAATATCAATGTCGTAGCGAGTGGGAAAGTAGCGCCTCACCCCCCGTCCCCCTCTCCAAAATTTGGAGAGGGGGTGTCGCGTTAGCGACGGGGGTGAGGCGTAAAGGTTCGAGATGTTGCCTTCGTTGAAGTCAATAGAATTTTATATAACAAGGAATGGTTATGGATCAGAAAGAAATAACTTATGTCCCTTTTGACACCTTAGAAAGTTTTATGGTTGATGTTTTCAAAGGCGCCGGTGTTCCCGAAGAAGACTCCCGGGTTTGCTCGGAAGTATTGATTACTTCTGACAAAAGAGGAATTGATTCCCACGGGATCGGAAGATTAAAACCAATTTATATTGACCGGATAAAAGCTGGGCAGATCAATCCTGTGACTCACTTTGAGGTCATAAAAGAGACCCCTACTACCACTGTCATTGACGGCCACAATGGGATGGGACAGGTCATCTCGAAAAAAGCCATGCAGATGACAATAGATAAAGCAAAGCATTTCGGCATGGGCATGGCCGCCGTTAGAAATTCCAACCACTATGGGATCGCGGGATACTACACGCTGATGGCAGCCAACGCTGGGATGGTCGGCATTACCGGCACAAACGCGAGGCCTTCCATTGCGCCGACATTCGGTATAGAAAATATGCTGGGGACCAATCCCATTACTTTCGGCTTGCCGACGGACGAAGATTTTCCTTTTGTCCTGGATTGCGCTACTTCGGTTACACAGAGAGGAAAGATCGAAGTATACGCGCGTTTGGGGAAAGACTTGCCTCAGGGCTGGGTTATCGGCGAGAATGGCCAGAGCAAAACCAACTCCGTTGAAATTCTGGATGAATTGGTAAAAGGAACCGCTGCCCTCACACCCTTAGGCGGCATCGGGGAGGATGGAGGCGGCTATAAAGGTTATGGTTACGCTACAGTCGTAGAAATACTCTCTTCCGCGTTACAGGGAGGTGCCTTCCTCAAAGGGCTTCTGGGTTTTGAAAATGGAAAAAGAGTCCCCTATAGCTTGGGCCATTTCTTCATTGCTATTGACATTTCGGCGTTTACTGAAGTAGAGGAGTTCAAAAAAACGACGGGTGAAATTTTGAAGGCTTTGCGGAATTCAAAGAAAATGCCCGGAGCGGAAAGGATTTATACCGCCGGAGAAAAAGAACACCTTGCCTGGCTTTCTAGAAAAGAAAAAGGCGTTCCGCTGGATGAAGTGGAAAAGAAAGAGATACTGGAGTTGCAAAGGGAATTTAAGCTGAGTCAATACCGATTTCCTTTTTAATTAGATAGTCAAAATCTTTACTTATCAGTTAGAGGCCAGGGTTGAAAATTGGATTACAAACGGTTCGGGAATATGGATTTATTATAATATTTAATAAACACTGATGATCCCCTAACCCCATAGTATAGGGAAGATATCTTACCGAAAGCCTTTAATTCTTCAGAAGCTCCTCTCCCTTTCTTCTCGCCATTATCTTGAGCAATTCAAACCAGGCCACACTGGCTATGCCGGCTATCAACGAAGCCAGAATGTCAATTGGATGAATAAAAGAAAAATGAAATAAACCTTCAAGAAAAGGCACATAAATGATCAATCCCAGAAACAACAAAGTTGCGCCGATAACCCAGATTAAAGCGGGATTTCTTTTTTTAAAAGAGGCAAAAATACTTTCTCTCCAGGAACGGTTTGCCAATATAAGACAAATATTGGAGATAATGAGCGTAATAAAAGTGATAGTCCTTGCCTCACCTTCAGACTGGCCAAGTCTAAGGCTTGCCTGATAAACAAAGGCAACCATTATCAATGCGAAAAATCCCTGAAGCAAACTGAGTAAAATCATACGTTTGCCGAAAAGCGGTTCGCTCTGTTTTCTGGGAGGGCGAGTCATAATATTCTTTTCTTCGTTCTCTGCCTCGAAAATAACGGAACAAGCCGGGTCAATAATCAATTCTAAGAAGACAATGTGTACAGGATAAAGCACGATGGGCCATCCGAAAATGACCGGCAAAAGGGAAATGCCCGCGATCGGGACATGAACGCTAATGATATAGGCCATAGCTTTCTTTAAGTTGTCAAAAATGCGTCTGCCCATTCGGACAGCGCTGACAATAGAAGTAAAATCATCATCCAGCAGCACCAGATGGGATGATTCCCGCGCTACATCTGTGCCTCTCTCCCCCATAGCAATACCGATATGAGCGGCTTTCAGCGCCGGCGCGTCATTGACGCCATCGCCGGTCATTCCTACTATTTCACCGTTCTCTTTCAGCGTTTTTACTAATAAAAGCTTCTGTTCCGGGACAACCCGGGCAAAAATATTGGTTTTTTGGACCCATTTTTTCAAATCTTCCCCGCTCATCTTTGTCAATTCTTCTCCAGTAACGACAATCTCTGGATTAGCAAGTCCAATTTGTTTGGCAATATTTTGAGCGGTAACCGGATAATCGCCGGTAATCATCACCACACGGATTCCAGCCTGGTAGCATTCTTTTATGGCCGCGGGAACCGTTTTTCGAATAGGGTCGGCCAGTGCGACCAGGCCTATAAATTGAAAGTCAAAATCATGCTGGGATTTGGGAAGATTTTCCTTTTTGAAAACGGCTCTAGCAACGCCCAGGACTCTTAATCCTTCTGAAGCCATTGTCTGTACATGGCGGTAAATGCCTTGTTTTTCCGAAGCTGACATGTGGCAGAGATCGGCGATTGCTTCCGGGGCGCCTTTGGCTGAGACAACATATCCTTCTTTATCCGGGCAGCGCCAGACATGCGATAGGGCCAGTATTTCTCTGGATAAAGGATATTCCTCAACAAAAGGCCAATCTTCGTGAAGGTGCTCTGTATTCACGAGTGTTTTGTATCCTAACTCTCTCAAAGCTTTTTCCATTGGGTCAAAAGGGTCTTTCTTGCTGGCCAGGATACCGTATTCAACCAATTCATGGAATTTCTCCGGCAATCCGGATCTTTTATTCTCCAAAATATCATAAAATTCATCCAAGCAAAAGAGCTTACGAATAGTCATCTTGTTTTGAGTCAAAGTGCCTGTTTTATCAGTGCAAAGGACTGTAGAAGCTCCCAGGGTTTCTATCGCGGAAATACGTCTGGTCAAAACCTTTTTTTTAGAAATCCGCCAGGCGCCCAGCGCTAAAAACACAGTCAAGACAACAGGAAATTCTTCGGGAAGCATAGCCATTGCCAATGTGATACCGGATAATATACCTTTCAACCAATCGTTTCTGGAAATCCCGTAAATCAGTACGATTACCAGACACAGAAGAATAGCGGCCAGGAAAATTCCTTTGACTAAACGGCCTGTTTCTTTTTGCAGAAGAGTTTCTTCTTTCTCAATACTACTGATGGCTTTTCCTATTTTGCCCATTTCTGTTTGAACACCGGCCGAAAAAACCTTCGCAACCCCCTGGCCTTGAACTACCAGGCTTCCGGAAAATAAAAAGGGAAGGTCATCCCCGCCTGGTTTTCTTTCCAGCTTCTCGGAATTTTTCTGGGCCATCTTTCTCACGGAAACAGATTCTCCCGTAAGAAGGGATTCATCTACTGTCAAATTAAGTCCCCATATCATTTCCGCGTCTGCCGGAATTCTATCTCCTTCCGAAAGAATAATCAGGTCTTCCCTTACAACTTCTCTACCCGCAATTCTTTTTTGTTCACCATCACGAATGACAAGGGCCCTTGGGCTGGATAGGTCTTTTAAAGCCTCCAGAGCTTTTTCTGTTTTGCTTTCTTGATAAATAGTGATTCCCATAATGACAAAAACAAAACCGAGGAGCATCATAGCTTCCTGGAAATCGCCTAATACCAGATAGATTGTTCCGGATGCTACCAGCAGGAGAAACATCGGCTCTTTAAAAACTTCAAAAATAATGGCAAAAACACTTCTTCTTTTACTGGAAGGAAGTTCGTTGTAGCCTTCTTTTTTCAGTTTTTCAGAGGCTTCTTTCTCAGAAAGGCCTGTTAAATTCTTTAGTTCGTTTTCAGATAAAATCATACGATTCTCCTTTCGAAGTTATCCCGTATTGTCAAAAGTTTTCGTATCGAAAACTTTTAATTCTATATCAGTAAAAAGAATATAATTTAAATATTAATCCCCCCTCCTTTGGAGGGGTTGGGGGTGGGTTGCTCAAAACATGGAATTCTGGTTAATGCTTACTCATAGTCCATTCTTTTATGATATGAGCAACACCCTC
>JAGVOW010000070.1 GCA_020052515.1 Brevinematales bacterium
AAAAAACACTTTCTGATTTAGTCTGAGATTTCCTTAATTCTCTAGCTTTATCAGTATAATTCATACTCATTCCTACCAACAAAACCCTCAATCCTCCCCCTTCTCCGTCGCAATGGAGAAGGGGCCGGGGGATGAGGCGGCGCTTGTATTTTACCACGAATCTCTAATTCCGCAAGTACTTTTTGGTTTTATACAGAAGTAAAGATTTATTATTGCGAAGTATTAAAATAAATGATAAAATAAAGCAGTACTTAAGAATAAAGGGAATGGAATGAGCAGAATTATTATAACCATTGTTTTACTCTTTTGTAGTAATTTATTTATGACTTTTGCCTGGTATGGGCATTTAAAAAATTTCTCAAATAAGCCTTGGATTATTGCCGCGATAGTGAGCTGGGGGATCGCTTTTTTTGAGTACATGCTTCAAGTGCCGGCAAATAGAATAGGGCATGGTGTAATGTCTATCGGCCAATTAAAGATTCTGCAGGAGGTCATTACACTGTCGGTGTTTTGCCCTTTCGCGTTTTTTTATATGAAAGAAAAGTTGTCCTGGGATTACCTTTGGGCAGGCATTTGTTTGCTGGGGGCTGTTTTTTTCCTATTTAGAAGCAAGATATTTGCTGGATGACGAAATACAATTAGGCTGGAATTTAGGAGAAAGAAACAATGAACTTGAAAGAGAAAATTAAATCTTTTACGGCAGAGGCAGTTGAGAAAGTTTATGGGGAAAAATTGGATTTTATTCCGCTTCTCTACCCGGACCAAAAATCTTTTGGGGATTACGCGACGAGTTCGGCTATGGTATTGGCTAAAAAACTCAAGAAAAATCCAAAAGAAATCGCGGCTGCTCTGGCCCAGGAATTGGGAAAGAGAGAAGAGTTTGAGAAAGTTGAAGTCGCAGGGGCTGGCTTTGTTAATTTTTTTCTGGGAAATGAATTTATTAATAGCGAATTATTAAATGTCCTGGAGAATGTGGACTATGGCAAAAATGATTCTTTAAAAGGAAGAAAAATTCTTTTAGAATTTGTCAGTGCCAATCCTACCGGGCCTTTGCATATTGGACATGGAAGGTGGGCTGCAATAGGCGACACGCTTGCCAGGATGCTTCGTTTCTGCGGGGCGGATGTTTCTACTGAGTTTTATATAAACGATGCCGGCAACCAGATTAACCTTCTTTTGCAGAGTGTGGCCGCAGTAAAGGAAGGTAAAGAAGTTCCGGAAAACGGTTACCATGGGGCTTATATTCAGGAGCTTGCCGCAAAGGAAGGAGATCCAGTAGAGTTATTGCTGGAAACTCAGAAGAAAACACTATTGTCCTTTGGGGTTGATTTTGACCGCTATTTTTCAGAAAAAGAGCTGCATCAAGGTGGAAAAGTAAAAGATACTCTGGAATTTCTCAAGAAAAGCGGTTATGGTTATGAAAAGGAAGGGGCTTTTTGGTTTAAGAGCACAGAGTTTGGTGATGATAAAGACAGAGTCCTGGTGAAATCAGATGGAGAGATGACTTACTTCGCGGTGGATATCGCTTATCATCGGAATAAAATAAGCAGGAATTTTAATGAGCTCATCACTGTTCTGGGAGCGGATCACCATGGCTATGTGAAAAGAATGGAGGCGGCGGTAAAGGTCCTTTGTCGAGAAGTCGATAAAAACATTAACTTAAGCATGGTAATTGGCCAGCTGGTGAATCTTTTTCGGGATGGTGAGCCAGTTCGAATGTCTAAGCGTACTGGAGATATGATCTCGCTGGACGAAGTGATTGAGGAAATCGGTGTGGACGCGGGGCGCTATTTTTTAGTGATGCGGAAGGCGGATACGCCTCTGGATTTTGATATGGGACTTGCGAAAAAGAAGTCTGACGAAAACCCTGTTTTTTATGTTCAATACGCTCACGCGAGAATATCAGGGATTCTAAGAAATTATTCAGGGGAGATTAAAAAAAATCTATTAGAGATTGTGGATAGTCCGGAATCCCGTGACCTGGCTGTTGAGCTGGTCAAATTTCCGGAAGCAGTGGAAGAAGCGGCGGCGAGTTTAGAGCCGCATCGGATTCCTATTTACCTGGAAAATCTGGCGAATTTATTTCACCGGTTTTATCATCAGAATAGGGTTATTTCAGAAGACAGAGAGGCTACAGAGAAAAGGATTCTTTTAATTCAGGCGGCGCGCAATATCATCCGGAAAGGGTTGTTTTTAATAGGGGTGGATTCTCCTGAAAAAATGTAAATTTTTTTGAAATAAAGAGGGTTTTGATGGGTTACAAATTTCAAAAATCAAGGCCTACTATAGGGGTGCTGATCAACCAGTATGAAGGAAGATACCAGCTTCTTTTATGTAGGGGGTTAATGGATTTCGCGGAGCAAAAAGATGTCAACCTGGTTTTTTTTGTGGGCAGAGCGCTTAAGCCGCCTTATGAAGAAGACTTGCCGCATAACGCGATTTATCAATTAGTCAATCCGGAACGTTTAGACGGATTAATTGTCGCTTCTGGAGCAATTTGTAATTATCTGAATCAGAAAGAGCTGCTGGATTTTTATAAGCCTTTCCGCTCGATCCCCACAGTAAGCATTTCTTTGCCGATAGAAGGTATTCCCAGTATTTTAGTCGACAACAAAGCAGGAATGCGTGAGACTATGTCTCATCTGATACAAGTACATGGTTACCGGAGGATTGTTTTTATCAGAGGGCCGCAGACAAATCTAGAAGCGGAAGAACGCTTTGCGGCTTACAAAGAAGTTCTCAAAGAATACAATATTCCTTTTGATAACAAGATAGTTTTTCAAGGTGATTTTAGCTTCCGGTCTGGCACCGAAATTGCCAAAATGATACTGGATGAAAAGAAATTTGATTTTGACGCAATAGTCGCTTCCAATGATGATATGGCTTACGCGGTATTCAGGCTATTTAAAGCGAATGGAATCCGTATTCCAGAAGATGTTGCTTTGACCGGATATGATGACATTGAAGAAATTCAGTTTTTCTCCCCGCCTTTTACTACAGTTCGCCAGCCGCTTTACGAACAATCCTATAAAGCAGGAGAAATCATATTGGACAAGCTGGAAGGCAAGGATGTTCCTCTATTACATAAGCTTTCGACAAAATTAGTGATCCGGGAATCCTGCGGTTGTTTTCCGCTTACTTTTCATGAAGCCAAATCCAAACCCAAGTCAGGTGTTTTTGGTTTTAACGGGAAAAATTATAATTTTGAGTATTTAAGCGATGCTCTGGAGCATATTATTTCAGAAAAGTTAGATTATATGGTTGAAGAGATTACCCATTATATTCAAGTTCCTTATGAAAAAAAGAAAGAGATGTTCCGTTCAGTAAAAAATTTGATTGATATTTTTATTTTTGATCTTAAGACACAAAAGAAACCAGAAATGTTTATTCTGGTATTAAATGAAACCTTGAATCAGCAGGTTACGAGCAATGAAGAAGCTTCTGTCTGGCAGGAAGTTTTATTTTTTATGAGAAATACCCTGCTTGGGTATATTTCTGACAACCAACTGAAGTTTATGGCGGAAAGTCTTTTTCAAAAAGCCCAAATTTTGATGGGGAAGGTAATGCAGAGAAAAGCCGCTTATAAAAAACTTCAGATGGATAATTTTCTCTGGGATTTAAGAAATGTGGTGAATAAAATTCATGCGACTCTAGAAACAAATCAATTGATAAACACTATTGCTCATCAGCTTCCAGTTGTAGACATTGCCAGTTGTTATATTGCCTTTTATGAGAAAGGAGAAGAATCTTTCCCCGCTTTACCTGAGCGGTCAAAATTGATAATGGCTTACAATGAGAAAGGTATCCTTGTTTCAGAAAGCAATTCTATTCCTTTTTTATCCCGTGAGATTCTCCCTTTGGGGATGACAATAGAAAATCGCAGACACACGTTTTTAGTCCAACCTCTTTTTAACAGGCAGGAACATTTTGGGTATATTGTTTTTGAGATGACAGCCGAGGAGCCGCTGGTTTATGAAATGCTTCGGGAACAAATCAGCAATGCTTTGCAGACAGCTTTTCTTTTTGAGGAACGTAAAGAGGGGGAGAAAAAACTGGGAGAAACTTTAGAAAATCTCAAAGAAAGCGAAGAACGTTTTAGAGAAATGGCTATTTTGCTTCCTACTATAATTTTAGAAACAGACTCAAAACTAAAAGTTGAGTTTGTTAACCAGGCAGGCATGGATGTATTGGAAATATCAGCAAAGGACATGGAGCACGGAGTGAATTTGTTAGACTACGTTAGTTCTGAAGATGGCGGAACCGTGAAAGAATATTCTTTAAGAATTTTACAGGGAGAACTTTCCAACTTTAAGGAATTTCGTTTGTTGAGTAAAAAAGGAGATTCTATTAGTTTGCTTTCAAAAGGGATTCCTATTTACCATGGAAATGAAATTCGCGGTATTCGTTGGAATGCCATAGATATAAGGCCTCTTATGTCTTCTGTCATCGTGCCGGAAGAATCGTTTTTTAACGAATATAAATTTACTCCCCGGGAAAAAGAGGTAATTCTTCTTCTGATGCAGGGCTATAAAATAAAAGAGATTTCAAAAAAACTATTTATAACTGAAAGCACGGTCAAAGGCCATATCACTTTTATCTATTCGAGAGTGGGGGTGAAAGGCAAGGAAGAATTTTTTGAGGTTTTGAAGAACTATGAGGTTAACCGCTTCGGCTATCAGAGTTTTATTTTTTCTTTACTCAATAAGCTGGTGGGAAAGTAAAATTTGAAATTTTATTATTTTTGTTTTAAAATAACGGGCAATGATTTTTTTGGAGGAGAAAATGGTAAAGAGTTTGGATGAATTAATGGCTAAGGTTCAAGGAATAAAGCAAGAAATGGACAAAGTAGAGTTCAGAATATTAAATATGAAGACCCATACGGAAGTAGTGGAAAAGTCAGTGGAAAAGATCAATAAAGAAGTAATGGAAGGTTTTCATATTGTTTCGGGTAAGGTCAATCATTTAGAGGAAGAAATTAAGAAGGTGGAAGGTTTGCTGGAACAGCTGTTGAAAAAGAAATAGATTGAAGATTTTATGATTACCGAGATCAAAGAAAAAATAAAAAATTTATCCGCTGATTATGGTGAGATCCATGTAGAAGTGGTTACTTCCAGTAAGATTATCTATTCTAACAATCAAATCGAGGCGATCAGCACTTCTAAAACGATTTCTGGAAACGCAAGGGTTTTGATCAATGGCGGCTGGGGGTTCTCTTCCTTTAATGAGATGGATCTGGATAAAAATATTGCGCATGCTCTGGATAACGCCCGATTGGTTGGAGACAGAAAGGAAGAAAAAAAAAGCTTGATTTTTTTATATTCCAGCCCAATAATAGATACAGTAAAGACAACCTATCAGATTTCTCCGGATTCTATTTCCTTAAAACAGAAGAATGAATTGGCTAAAAGTTACAGTGATGCCCTGAAGCATCCTCAGATTGCCTCTACGAAGGTTACATACAAAGACTGGAAGGTAGAGAAATATTTTGTTAATACCGAAGGCTCCTGTGTTGATCAGCACAAGGTGTTTACGGGGATTTCCTATGGCGCTATGGCAAAAGACGGCGGTAATGTTCAGCAGGCTTTTGAGTCGGTTGGCCAATATGGAGGCCTGGAATTGGTGCTGGGGCTGGAAGCAAAGATAGAAAAGACAAAGAAAAGAGCTCTGGATTTGCTTTCCGCGAAGAAAGTAGAATCCGGGCAGTATCAGGTACTTCTGGATACCAATCTAGCCGGTGTTTTTATCCATGAAGCTTTCGGCCACATGTCCGAAGCGGATTTTCTTTACGAGAACCCCAGAATGCAGGAAGTGATGCTTTTAGGCAGGCAATTTGGCCCGGAATTTCTCAATGTTGTGGATGATGGAAGTCAGGAAGGTTTGGCTGGATTCACTCCTTACGATGATGAGGGAGTCAGGGGAGCGAAAAATTATCTCATAAAAAATGGAAAACTTCATTCTCGGCTTCATTCCCGTGAGACGGCTTTTAAGATGAATGAAAAACCAACCGGCAACGCTCGTGCCACTGGCCCAGCTCATCAGCCGATTGTCCGAATGACCAATACCTATATCGAAAATAGCAATAAAAGTTTTGAGGAGCTTTTGTCTTCTATTGAAGATGGGATTTACGCGATAGATTACCTGGGCGGAATGACGAATCTGGAAATGTTCACTTTTTCCGCCGGCTACGCTTACGAGATTAAGAAGGGCAAAATTTGTGGCTTACTAAGAGACGTTGTTTTAAGCGGCAATGTTTTTAATACGCTTCATAATATCGTTGGTGTTGGAAATGACATAAAACACCATGGCGGCCTGGGCGGATGCGGCAAAGGCGGCCAGGGCGGCCTGCCGGTTAGTACGGGAAGCCCTCATGTTGTAATCCAGAATGTCCTGGTAGGCGGAGTATAGAGTTTAAAGGTGTTCCAGAAGGATTTTTATCCCAATTCCGATGAGGACAATGCCGCCGATCAAATCCGATTTCTTGCCCAGAAGATGCCCAAATCTTTTCCCGACAGCAATGCCAGCCAGGCAGACTAGAAAAGTAATGATGCCGATCATCAAAGCAGGAATAAGGATGGTGCTTTTTAGAAAAGAAAAACTCAGTCCTACAGCCAGCGCGTCGATGCTGGTCGCAATAGATAGTAAAAGAAGAGAGGATAGATTGAAAGCCGCTTCTGTTTCAGATTCTTTCTCAGGCTGGAAAGATTCAAAAATCATTTTTATTCCTACAAAGGCCAGTAGTCCAAAAGCCACCCAATGATCCCAGGAAGAGATCAAGTCTCTAATACTTAACCCGATCGCGTAACCTGCGATAGGCATAATGGCCTGAAAGAAGCCGAAAAAGGCGGGCATAAGGATAAAGTTTAAAGAACTCATTTTCTTTTTAGAAAAACCGGTGGTCAAAGATACGGCAAAAGCGTCCATGGAGAGAGCCAGCCCAAGGGTCAGAATAGTGAGAAAATCCATTATTTCCCTCTCAGGCCTTTCGCGCCGATATCCTTTCTATAAAAAGCCCCTTCGAAGTGAATGTTTTCTGCTTTTAAGTAAGCTTTCTTTATAGACTCCTCCAGAGAGCTTCCCAGAGCTGTGACACAAAAAACCCTTCCGCCATCGGTTACAATCTTGCCGTCCGGTAATTTTTTTGTCCCGGCATGGAAAACAAACACGTCCTTTTCATCATTCAGGTCTCCACTAATGGCAAACCCTTTCCGGTAGCTGTCGGGATAGCCTTTTGAAGCGATGACAATCCCTGTGCAGAAACCGCTTTCAAACTCGCAATTCAAAGATGTCAATTGACTTCCAACCGCGCGTAAAGCGATATCCACAAAGTCGGTTTTTAATAAGGGCAATACAACCTCTGCTTCCGGATCGCCAAACCGGGCATTGTATTCAATGACTTTAGGCCCATCCTTAGTGAGCATTAGTCCGACATAGAGTATTCCGCAGTAAGGGCTGCCTTCTCTCTGCATCCCGCTGATGGTTGGTTCTACAATCGAATCGGTAATGATTTCCTTCAATTCTTCATCAATAAACGGCGTGGGGGCGTAAGCTCCCATCCCTCCGGTATTAGGGCCCAGATCGTTGTCAAAAACGCGCTTGTGGTCCTGCGCCGATGCCAGCCAGATAAAATCACTGCCGTCGGAAAGCACAAACACACTCACTTCTTCGCCTTCCAGCAGTTCTTCCAGGACAACCTTATCCCCGGCATTGCCGAATTCTTTTCTAACCATGATTTTTTCTATCGCGTCCAATGTTTCTTCCATGGTTTTGCAGACCAGCGCGCCCTTTCCTGCGGCCAGGCCGTCTGTTTTTACCACAAAGGGTTTATTTTGCTCTTTTACATAATCAATCGCTTCATCGGGACTGTGAAAAATCCGAAAGCCGGCTGTAGGAATAGAGTTTCTCTGCATAAATTCTTTCATAAAGGCTTTACTGCCCTCTAAGCGCGCGGCTTTTGAGGAAGGGCCGAATACAGGTATGCCATGCCCGGATAGCACATCCACCAGACCCTCAACCAGAGGCTTTTCCGGCCCGACGATGACTAAATCGATTTTCTCTGTTTTTACAAAATCCACAATCGCCGAGAAAGGCGGCTGTAGGTCAATATGCACATTTATGCCATATTTTTCCGTCCCTCCGTTGCCGGAGAGGATGTAAAGATTTTCTGTTTTCGGGCTTTTGCGTACTGCCCACGCCAGGGCGTTTTCCCTGCCGCCATTGCCGATGATAGCGATGTTCATAATGGGGTTTTCTCCTTATCTGGTTATGCTCTCTTATTAACAATCGTTTCGGCTTTTCTGGATATATTCAGAATAGTATCCAATTTTTGTTTGATTTCTTTATCCAGTTCATCCGGATTTGACAATTCCACTAGTTTATAATAACGGCTTTTATCCATTAAAACGACTGAATCTATTTTCTTATAAAAATCCCGGAATATTTTATCGAGGAAATCATCGCTCATTTTTGTGTTTTTCCACCATTCATCATTTCTATTCTTTCTAGCTACTCCAGGTACATAATCGTCAATTATTGCTTTCATAATAGGCCAATAGTTCTGGGTAAATAGTTCTTTATCATCGTATTCCTTTGCGATAAACCTTTCTAAAACATCCGGCAAAGGCAAGTAATTCTCAATTTCCCGCTTTTCCCACATTAAAATAGAAAGGTCTTTTTTGGATTCTGATTGCTTTTCCAGCCTATCAAAAAGCGCCACGCCTAATAAATCTGGTATTGCTTCTTTCAATCCATAAAAAATATTTTCAGCCGCAATAGGCCTATTAGTGTCTACTGTTCTGACAAACGCTTCCTCGATGTAGGGAAGCGCCGGATGATTTAAAATACGCGCGAAAGCTACGAGAATGGATTGGTCAGTTGTGCCTTCCAGAAATAAAACCCACTTCTTTTGTTGGGCAAGAATATACTGATCAAAGCCGATATTATTTAATGATTTTACCAATTGCTGAGTTTTATTAACGATGTGCGGAGCGCCAATGAATCCGATTATAGTATCCTTACCAGCCGCTTCATTCAGAACAGCTTCGGAATGGGTGGCGATAATGAGCTGGGATTTTTGGTCCTTTACCATATCAGACAGGATATTATATACTTCTTTTTGGCGTATTACTTCCAGATGAGCATCCGGCTCGTCTAACAAAAGAATGGAATTTTCATTACTATAAATATAAGAAAATAATAGCAAAATTTGTTGAAAACCTCTTCCCGCGTTTGTCAGAGCCATGTTTTTATTCGACCCTTCTTTGTAAGTAATAGAGAGTTTTCCGGTTACCGCTTCATAAATAGGGTCATCCAATTCAATCCGAAAAAAGCGTTTAATAATGGTTTTAAGTTTGCCCCATTTATCATTCTGTTGCTGATATACATTCCAGCATAAATTTCTTAGGACTTCAGCTGTACGCCCCTCTCCTATTCTGCCTTGAATTGAACCGGCTTCTAGTTTGTCTTCTTCTGTAGCTAAACCTGACATGGGAGGTAAAAAACCAATTTTTTCTTTTATCACTACTTCTGGAATAGTTCCATTAGAATTATTGATAATTCTACAATAAATTGATTCTGGATTCGCGTAATCAAATTCAAAACCGAGTTTCCAGTTAATATTATCTGTAAAACCTTCAGCTGTAATTTGAATTCTTATATTATTAGTACCTCTTGACCCATCTTTTTTTGACACACTTTTCCTTACATTTAAATCATTCCATAACTGCAAAGCGGAAGGAACTGGCATAGAAAGAAGCTCTTTACGGTTTATCGTTATACTCTTGATTCTTTGTTTGCCTCGTGCTGTTTGCGAATGTTCAATCCAACGGCGCATGCCAATACCCCAGAGAGAAATAGCCTGTAAAGCCGTAGTTTTACCTGAATTATTTGGCCCAACGAAAGCTACTGTAGGAGCGAGATCGATTTCTACTTCATCTAATTTTTTAAAATTTTCAATAATAAGCTTTGTCAACATATTTAACCTTCCCTTTATAGGACACGCTGGCCATATAGACTGTTTTGTCGACACGTCTGGAATAGAATTATTTACAAACATCCTTAACTTTCAATTGTAATGGTTATATTTTATCATAAATCAATAAGAAAATACAATGCTTTTTCATTTTCCGTCACATTCGTTTCCCAGTCACACTGCCGCTGCCTTGCCGGCGAGGTACTATTCCAAAAAGCCCGTCAGCGGCGAGCTGGCCGACGCGTATTTTTCTTCCTCACGAAGCACAGAGAGATAAGCGATTCTGCCGGCTTCTACCGCGAGTGAAAAAGCCCTTGCCGCTGAGACCGGGTCTTCCGCTGTCGCGATGGCCGTGTTGATGAGGACAGCGGCGGCTCCCATTTCCATGGCTTCCGCGGCATGAGAAGGCCTGCCGATGCCCGCGTCTACAATAATAGGCAGTTTACTATTTTCAATGAGAATTTCTATCAAATCCTTTTCCCGGATGCCCTTATTGGATCCAATGGGAGAGCCCAGAGGCATAATAGCCGCCGCGCCTCTGTCTTCGAGCTTTTTCGCGCTGATCAAATCCGGCAGTATGTAAGGGAGGACAACAAAGCCTTCTTTGGCAAGAATTTCAGTCGCTTTTATCGTTTCTTCATTGTCCGGCATCAGGTATTTCATTTCATGAATCACTTCAATTTTGATAAAATTGCCGCATCCCGCTTCCCGGGCAAGCCTTGCGATACGTACAGCTTCTTCCGCATTCCGTGCCCCGGATGTATTGATCATAAGCGTGACATTCTTCGGGATAAAATTTACAATATTATACTGCCCTGCTTCAAAATCCACTCTTCTTAAGGCGACAGTGACCAATTCACTTCCGCTGGCTCTGATTACTTCCGGGATCAATTTAGAAGATGAAAATTTCCCTGTTCCGACAAAAAGCCGGCTTTTAAAAGTTTTTCCGCCGATTGATAGGAAGTCTTCCTTGTCTCGCATAATTGGATTATTCCTCCAGGATTAAATTTCTCTGGTTTTTATTTTAGAAAGCATGCTTTGAGCTTCTTCCGGCTGGCAAAGTTTGCCGGAAATGGCAGTAGCGGCCGAGAAAGACACCCCCTGCCGGATAGCTTCCAGTAAAGGCTTGTCTAAAGAAAGGGCAGCGCAAAAACCAGCTACAAAGGCATCGCCGGCTCCTACAGTTGGTGTGGATACAACAGGCGGGGCGTAAATATTATAGAGTTTTTTGTTTTCATCTTCAAAAAAAACCCCCTTTTCACCCGCCGAAATAATAGGAAAAGCCGCAAAATCTTTCAGTTTCCAGATGGCTTTTCTAAAATTACCATCCGATTCCGGCCTTTGACCGGTAAGCCGCTCTGTTTCGTAAATATTGGGTTTAATGTAATCAATTTTATTTTCTGTAAGGGTTTCTTTTAAAATAGAACTTTCTGTGTCCAGCAAGATGGCCTTTACGCGGCCTTTTAAAATATCAATAATTTTCTGGTACATTTCCGCGCCTATGCCCTCAGGAAGGGTTCCGGAAATGACAAAAATATTCTCTTTTTCTACATATTTTCTTAAGGTAAGGATAAAATTTTGAAAGTCGCCTTCTTTTACTTCGGGGCCAGGTTCATTCAGTTTAATAATTTTAGATTCTTTTTTGTCAAAAACAGCCAGGTTAGACCGCGTTTCGCCCGCGATAACGGTGAATTCTTGAGGAATTTCCTCTTCTTCCAGAAGGTTTAAAAAATCCCCTCCGGAGTGGCCGCCGATAAATCCTAAAGCCAGTGTGTCATTCCCGCAACGCCGGACCAGGCGCGACACATTCACTCCTTTGCCGCCAGCTTCTTGATGGACAGAATGAAGGCGGATGACATCATCGTATTGAAAAGATTCAATTTCCGCGTATTTATCAATAGACGGGTTTAGAGTAATAGTTACTATCATAATGCTCCCCTTAATATATTATATCAAACTTATCTGGAAATTGCATTTTTTTCTTATTTTGATTAATATAACCGGAGGAGGCGAAATGACAGGCAAGAGTGTGTTGATAGTTGGTTTTACAAAGAGGACATCTTTCTCGGCCGCAAGGGCTTTGTTGGAAATGGGAAATAATTTGATTATTTCTGATTTATCGATAGATGATGAAAAAAAGGCGTTAATCAGCAGTCTTGGAAATTCCGATAAAATCTTGAATCTTCTGGGCAATCAATCTCCCGAAATCATTAAAAAGTATCCGGTGGATCTAGTGCTGCCCAGTCCCGGAGTACCTTTAAAAATTTCCTTGATAGAAGAGGCAAAAAAGAAAGGGATACCGGTGATAGGGGACATCGAGCTTTTTTATCAGTTTTTCCCGCGAAACGTTTATATCGGTATTACCGGAACGGACGGGAAAACCACTACCGCCACGCTTACCCATAAGATGATTCAATCTGAAAAAAGCGCTTTTCTGGGAGGCAATATTGGCATTCCTATTTTTGAATATTCGCAGAAAATAAAAGAAAGCGATATTCTTGTTTTAGAACTTTCGAGTTTTCAATTGGAAGAAATCGATCATTTTCGTCCGCGTATCGGTGCTATTCTCAATATTGCTCCAGACCATCTGGATCGTTATGATTCTATCGATTCATATAAAAACGCGAAAGCGGCCTTATTAAAAAATCAGAAGAAAAGTGATTTTGCGGTTTTGAACCGGGATTCGCCTTATTTTGAGGATTTAAAAAAGGGGATTTCTTCCTCTTTGATTACTTTTAGCCTTTCCTCCACAAAGGCGGATGTGTATTTTCAAAATCAAGTGATTTATTATGAAGGGAAGCATTTTATCGACCGTGAAGTTGTTCGATTAAAAGGTATTCATAATGTCGAGAACGCTATGGCCGCTATTGCGATGGCGAAATTGGCGGGTATAACTGATGAATCTATCAAAAAAACATTAACTGATTTTGAGGGTTTAGAGCATAGGCTGGAATATGTGAGAGAAATCAATGGAGTTGCTTTCTATAATGACTCTAAATCTACTACGGTAAACGCTCTGGAAAAAGCTTTGCTGAGTTTTGACCAGCCGATTATTTTGATTGCGGGAGGGCGGGACAAGGGTCTGGATTTTAGATCGATCCGTTCTCTTGCCCGCAGCAAGCTAAAGGAATTGGTGTTGATAGGGGAAGCATCTGATAAAATCAAAGAAGAGCTTGCCTTTGAGCCTTTTTACAGAGCAAAAGATATGGCTGACGCGGTTTCATATTCCTATCAGATTGCCAGGAAAAACGATATTATACTACTTTCTCCGGGCTGTGCCAGTTTCGATATGTTTAAAAACTATGAAGAAAGGGGAAAGGTTTTCAAGCAGCTGGTTCAGGAATTATGATATGACCATAATGAGCCTGCGGACAGATTTGAAACGCTTGTCAATATCTCCGAGGGCTTCCGCAACTTTCCGGCGGATATAATACATTCCGCCGCCATATCTGACCAGGTAGCCGTTGTAAACAATTTTTGTTCGAGGGGACACATAGTCCAATCCCCCAACAATTTCAACTGCCTTCCAGTCAGAGCAGGTCACCAATTCGGGTATTTTTGTTAACACGGAAGCGTCAATGGAATCATTCTGCACAGAACTGTAATACATTTTAGCTATTGAGCCGCGATCCATCTAGTCCTCCTACGGGAATAAAAGACCCCGGGGCACCCGTAAGAAACCATTTTGCGGTCCCTTATTTAAAGAAGGGGATTCTTACCTGTATTTCGTGTTTCCCATCATCTAATTTCCGAAAGGAATAGAGAGAGAAGCAATTCTACACAGAGTTCGGAATCCCAGTTTTATGGATATAGAACCCGAAAATATCCATTCTACACGAGCACCCCAGGAAAATTCACTAAAATCTAATAAAATCTAAAAACAATACCCATTTAACTGGTATAATAATAGCGTCCAGTAAAGGCTGATTCACAAAAGAGCGGAGCTTAATAACGTTAAAATACTTATCCAGAAAATCAAGATAAAGTAATACAAATCCGCATATCAGCCACCCTCTAGCAATTCCAATCATTAAACCAAAAAAATATTCGGCTATATTCATGTCTTTTCTGCGCTCCGGGAGCTTGATGGCGCTTCGCAGAACCAGAAAAAAGATAACGGCGCCTATACCGCCAATAATATAAGAAATCAACTCAACACTTTTCGGGATATGATGTGCTATCCAGACAATTACGCCTGATAAAAGCATAGGAATAAAAATTCTTAAGAAAGACGAGAAAGACCTGGAAATACCATCTTTTGCGCCAAGATAGGCAAAAATAGAGAAAAAGATTACAAGAATAGCAATAAATAAAACGGGACTAAAAGACATTTTTTTCCTCCGGTTTTTATACTATCTTCTATGAATATCATAATAACAAAAGAACAAAAAGTCAAGAGGGATTTTTATCTGTTGTGCCTAGATGCCATTCTTTTTTTAAAATTTCCAGCAATTCTGCTTCTTCCGGCGTTATTTTCTGATCTGCATGAATTACTTTGAGGCAAAAATCAAAAAGTTCTTTTTTATATTTGCTTTCATTTGGGGCATTCTTCAGCCATTCTGCTATACTGTTAACAGCTTTTTTAAATCTTCTGAACAGCCCGTTTTTATCTAAGGATTGTAAATATTGATATTCTTTCGTAAAATTACATTCCCCATAAAACGAATGCTTTTCATCAAATAGACAGCTTTTGTGAACGAAGTCCGTGTGTAAATAGTTTTTGATTATCTCAAACTCAGATTCATCCCCATGCCCATCTGAAAGCATTAAGGCATATAAAACATCAAATCCTGCCTGCTCTAATGAAACCAAATAAGGTATTTCCAAATTTCCTTTCATCATTATTTCTCCTGAAAATCAAAAAGAAAAATCTAAATAGCCCTTGTTTACATTTACTTTTTTGACTATAATTTTTACATTATCTCCCATCATATAGCGTTTTTTGCGCTTTTTACCGATGGCGCAGTAGTTGTTTTCATCAAAGAAATAATAGTCGTCTTCTATGTCGGCGTAGCGTACCAATCCTTCCACGCCATATTTTAATATTTGTACAAAAATACCAAAGGAAGAAACTCCCGTTATCGAACCATCGTATTTCTCACCTTCTTTCCCTTGCATAAACCGGATGGCCTTTATCTTGTAAAGATCGCGCTCCGCTTCCATTGCTGTTCGCTCAGTTCTTGAGATATGAACAGCTATTTTAGATAATTCTTCCTCTGTATAAAGAGTTTTTTTCTTTTTTTCAAAAGCAATATGTCTAATCAGGCGGTGCACAATTAAATCAGCGTAACGTCGAATAGGCGAGGTAAAGTGAGTGTAAAAATCAAAACCTAATCCAAAATGCCCGATATTATTGATGTCGTATTTTGCCTGCTGCATAGACCGCAAAAGAACTTGATGGATCAGTTCTTTATGGGGTTTGCCCATGGTTTCTTTCAATATTCTTTGCAATTCATGCGGTTCTGGTATCGGAACGCCATAGATTTTATGGCCGAATTTCATGGCAAGTCTGACAAAATCCTTTATTTTTTCTGATTCAGGCTCTCCATGAATCCGGTAAAGCGTTACTCCTTTTTCGGACAAGAACTTTGCCACTGTCTGATTAGCCAGAAGCATAAATTCTTCAATGATCCTTTCTGAATCCAGTCTGTCTTTCAGCCAGAGTTTTACCGGTTCGTCCTTTTCGTCTAAAAGGCATTTCTGCTCCTTGAATTCAAAATCTATACTGCCTTCTTTTACTCTTTTTCGATTCAGAATTTGAAAAAGAACTTGCATTTCCTTCAAGTGGCTCAACAAGGAATGATCCGAAGCTTTTTCATGTCCATCTAGAAGTTTCTGAACGCCTTCGTAAGTAAGCCTGTATTTGGAATGGATAATGCTTTCTTGAATGTTGTATTTTACGACCTGTCCGTTCTTGTTTATTTTCATAAAAACAGAAAGGGTCAATCGGTCCTCTTTGGGGTTTAAACTACAGATAGTGTTTGAAAGATTTTTGGGAAACATAGGGATCACTTTATTGATGAAATAGTAACTATTGCCTCTTTTCAAGGCCTCCTGGTCAAGTTTGCCGTTTTCAGGCACATAATAGGAAACATCTGCGATGTGAACTCCCAAAAGCCAGCCATTCCAGGTTTTTTCAATGGAAACGGCATCATCCAGATCCTTTGCGTCAGCCCCATCAATAGTTACAATGAACTGATTTCTCAGATTCACCCTTTTTTTCACTTCTTTCTCTGGAATAACATAGGGTATCGTTTCCGCTTCTTTTATAATAGATCCGGAAAAATCCTTCCGGATCTGATAGCTTTCAACAATGTTATCTACATCTAAGATAGCTTCAGTATAATTCTTTTTAGGTTTTTCTTTCTTCTGAGAATCTGAGGGAGCTTTTGAAATATTTGATTTTTTCACTTTTTATAATCCTTCCTATTTTTGAAATAAAGGCGGCGATAATCATCGCCGCCTTTATTTCTTTATTTGCTAGTTTGAGGCAGAACTTTCATCTGCTGTGGTTGATTCCTTTTTTTCTCTTCTTTTTTTCTCTGCTCTTCCATTTTTTTTCGTTTGTTTTCAATCTTCTTCAACTCTTGTTTTTCTAAGTTAGCCAGAGCATTAAAACCATTGTCGTTATAGGTTACTTTGTACTTTGAAATAATTTCTGTTTTCCAGCTTTCAAAAGCCTTCTGGATCGCTGCGTTTTCAAGCTCAGAGCGAATCCTGGTTTCGGCGTCTTTAAAGCTCAAAGTAATCTTTTTGCCTTTTTCTTCTTTGGTATAAACGGCTTTGTTGGAAAGGTATTGATTTCTAATCGCTTCGTCGGTGACTGTTTCTTTTGCTTTTACGGTAAAAGCTTTTTCAAAATTCTGCACAATAGAACGTTTTAATAAATCCTGTTTTTTCTTTTCCTGCTCATTTGAAAACCCATTGACTTTATCCGCGCCATACTTCTTTGCCGCTTCGATATGGTAAACAAAATACTTTAGATTTCCCATCTGAGTGTCAAAATTTTGAGCGTCCAATTTTTCATCAAAATCAGGAATATAAATAAGAATAATATCTTTCGCGTCTTTCCAAGTGTAGGTTTTTCCGAAGACTTCCAGTATTTTTGCATCATCGGGAATTTGATTGATGGAGTAAGTTTTAGATCCGATTCCCACTGTATTGTTGCTGGTATTAAGAGTATAAAGTTCCTTTAAATTGTTGGCATCTGATTTATAATAGGTTTGCTTGAAATTCGGTTCTATACGGGAATAATTATCAGTACCTGCCGCGCTTTTAATTTCGCCGGCATTCATTTTTTTCTTTGGTTGATGCACATAGATAATGTGATAGCCATAACTTGTCTTCACAGGCTGATCAATCAAGCCTTTTGTTTCTTTCGAAAAAGCGGCATCCTCAAATTCTTTTACCATCATTCCTTTAGTAAAATACCCGAGGTCTCCTCCGTTTCTGGCAGAGGCATAATCCTGGGATTGAACCGAAGCTACATTGCTGAACTCGGTTTCAACGCGGGGAGAACTTTTCAGTTGAGCCACAATGCTGGAGGCTTTAGCGGCGGTATCCGCCAGGACTTTCTGGAAGTCTTTTTCACTTAACTCTTTTGTCTGGCCGTTAATATTAGTCATTTTATTGGCCGTGAGCAGAATGTGAGAAGCCTTTACTACTTCGTATTTTGCTTTTTCAATAGGATTTTTCAAAGCTTCTTCGCCTTTTTTGAATAAATCCAGCAAATATTGTTTTTGGTATGTGGAATTAAAAAAAGATTGAAAATCGGCTGAATTAGTCAGGCCGGATTTAATTTCTTCAAAATAAATTAAATCCACCAAAACTCTGGCATTAAAAACAAAGTCTTTATTCCAATTTACATCACCTGCGATATTTGGGTAAAAATTCAAATACTTCAATACGTCTTCTTTAACATCGCCGATAGTAACGGAATGATTCTTCTTACCGTCGCTATAGGTAGCAAGAGTAACACCGTTTGAACAGTTGCTGAATAAAATAGAGGCCATTATTAACACAAGGCCTAAAGAGAAAAATTTCTTCATATAGTCTCCTTTTATGATTTTAGATTTTAAGGTAGTATTTTAGAACTCCCCTTTACTTTAAGCTTTATACTATATAACAGATTTATCAAATTTTCAAGAAAAGTGATATTTTGATTTTTTTAAGATTTTCTTTTATAATAGTCAAATCATATTGAAGGAGGGGCTATTATGCTTAAGATCGCCGTAACCGGCGCCGCGGGTAAAATGGGGAAAACGAACATAAAAGTGATTTCTGAAGATAAAGAATCCCAATTGACTGGCGCGTTGGAGGCAAAAGGCTCCCCTTTTATTGGCCAGGATGCCGGCCAGACTGCCGGTTTGGGTGTTTTAGGGGTCCCTATTTTTGATAGCGCATCCCAGGCAATCGGCAATTGCGACGTAATAATCGATTTTTCTTCCCCATCGGTAGTGCTGGAAAATTTGCATGCGGCAATGGAACACAACAAAGCTCTGGTGATTGGGATGACAGGCCTCTCTGATAAGGAACTGTCTGCTGTAAAAGAGGCTGGCGAAAAGATTCCTGTGATATGGGCTCCGAACTTTAGCGTAGGGGTTCCTTTGATGGCTCATTTAACCAGGATTGCCGCGGAGATTCTGGGCAAGGATTTTGACGCCGAGATTGTGGAGGTTCATCACAGAATGAAGAAGGATTCTCCCAGCGGTACAGCGATCAAGCTTTTGAATGTTTTAAAGGAAGCTTATCACACGAAGGATGTGGTTTATGGAAGGGAAGGAATAATCGGGGAAAGGCCCGAAAATCAGATTGGCGTTTCGGCTGTCCGGGGAGGCGATGTGGTTGGCGACCATACGGTCTATTTTCTGGGTATGGGGGAAAGATTTGAGCTATCTCATAAGGCTTCTTCCCGGGAAACCTTTGCGAAAGGTGCTTTAAGAGCGGCAAAGTATATTGTTAAAAATGGAAAAGGTTTTTATACAATCGAGCAGGTTTTAGGGCTGTAAGGGAGGTATTATGAACGCTGAAAGCTATTGTCAGGATAAATTTTATTCCCACCAGGAGGGATTGACTTTTGATGATGTCTTGATTATTCCAACCAGATCCTCGGTTGTTCCGTCGCATACTGACACTTCTACTTATCTGACAAAAAAAATTAAACTCAGAATCCCTATTGTTTCCGCTGCTATGGATACGGTTACGGATGCTAATCTGGCTATTGCCCTGGCGCAGTTGGGCGGCATCGGCATTATACACAGGAATTTTTCAGCGGATAGGCAGACTGAAGAAGTGAAAAAAGTGAAGCGTTTTGAGAATATTGTGATTAAAAATCCGATTGTTTTATCACTTGATAAAAAGATTATAGATGCGCGGGAAGTAATGAAACAATATGGTATTTCAGGGATTCCAGTGATCAACGAAAAGAAAGAACTGATGGGTATCATTACACGCCGTGACCTGGATTTCTTTGAATCGGAAAAAAGCGCGAATAAATTGATCAGAGATATTATGACACCCAGAAACGAACTGATTACTTATGAGGGCGAAGTGGATTTAAAAAAGGCCAGTGAGATTATGCGTGAAAACCGTGTGGAAAAACTTCCCATTGTAGACAAAGATAACAAAATTACCGGCTTGATTACGTTGAAGGACATTACACGCATTGCTGAATTTCCAGACGCTTCCAAGGATGATCTGGGCAGATTGATTGTAGGAGCGGCTATCGGCATTGGGGAAGCGGAAATGGGAAGGCTGCGGAAATTGGTGGAAGCGGGAGTGGATGTGGTAGTGGTGGATACAGCGCATGGCCATTCTCAGAAAGTATTGGATATGGTAAAGAAAGTCAAGAAAGAATTCCCGGAGCAGAATGTTATTGCGGGAAATATCGCTACTTCAGAAGCGGCGGTCGATTTGATAAAAGCCGGCGCGGATGCCCTAAAAGTGGGCATGGGGCCTGGCTCTATATGCACTACCAGAGTGGTTGCCGGTATTGGTGTCCCTCAGATAACGGCTATTATGGAAGTTTTCGCGGCAGCGAAGGAATATGGTACGCCTGTTATCGCTGACGGCGGGATTAAATTTTCAGGCGATGTCGCGAAAGCTTTAGCCGCTGGAGCGGATACAGTTATGATCGGTAATCTGTTGGCTGGAACGACCGAAAGCCCTGGGGAATTTGTGATTTATAAGGGCAGGCGTTATAAATCTTATCGTGGCATGGGGTCGCTCGCGGCAATGCAGGAGGGATCAAAATCCCGGTATTTTCAAGATGATTATGAAGTCGAAAAACTTGTGCCTGAAGGGATTGAAGGGAGGGTGCCTTACAAAGGGGATTTAAAAGATATTGTTTATCAGATAGTGGGCGGCTTACGTTCCGCAATGGGTTACTGTGGGGCTTCTACCATTTCTGATTTTAAAGCTAAAACGAAGTTTATGAAGATAACGGGGGCTTCGTTAAGAGAATCGCACCCGCATGATGTCATCATTACAAAGGAAGCGCCGAATTATATGGTTGAATCCGAAGAAGATTAAAAACTTGCACCAAGCGGTGGAGGGCAAATGGGAGAATTGTGCATAAAGCTAATTGACCTGGAAAGGGAAGTAAAAAACGGCAAGAGTTTTATTTTGTGCGAACCGATTTATGACTCAAAATTAGGTTTGCTGATCGGCACGGAAAAAATTCTTGTTTCCGGTGATTTTGCCAAAATCGGCCAGAGAGCCGGGCTTTCCCCTTACTATGAAGTGAAAGTAAGGACCGCTATCCCGCATTACATTGAGCAGGAAAAAAGAGTTCAGTGGGCTAATTATGCGATTTCTTATTTTCAACAGAAGGATCTTTATAAAAATCTTTCTGATGACAAGAAAGATTTTATCGTAAAATATTTGAAATCCATCATTTCGGAAAATGATTATTTAGTGTGGAAATTATCTCAGATGAAATCTTTCCACAAAAAGGTTTTTGAGCATGTCTTGAACACTTGTTTTATCATACTTATTTGTTATCATTCTTATTCGCTTATGAATCAATCCGGGATGGTAGACGGCAAGATGGTGGAAAAGCTTGTTATTGCGTCTCTTCTGCATTCAGCCGGCGTTACTAAATTTGACCCAAAGATTTTTGACCAGAAAAGGATTGAGTTGTCGGAAAGCCATGAATATGAAGAGTTTCTAAAGCATCCGATAGAGACTTACAAGCTGATTCAAATGGAAAGTTCGAAGCACGAGGTCGGCGAAGACATTCTTCAGGCTATTTTATGCCAGGAGGAGTTTCTGGACGGTTCGGGTACGCCGAGAGGGGTTTTGGAAAATGATATGGATCTGCTTTCCCGTTTTCTTTCGATTTCTCGTTTTTTTGAGGAAATTGTTGCGGGGGAGTGGTCTTACAAAGCGCGTTCGCATCATGAAAACATCGGGAAGCTTCGACAGCAAAGAGCGAAGTTTGATCCTCTACTGCTTAAGGCGATGGATGCGAGTTTCAAATACCTTTTTCAACAGTAAAAGGAAATCTCTATGCCTGATTTAGATCAGATAGACCGGGTAGCGCAGGAAGTTTTTCACATTCTTTCTTTTCGCGATCAGCAAAAAGAAGTCATCACATCCATTCTGGGGAAAAGGGATACACTGGCGGTTTTCCCTACAGGAAGCGGAAAATCCATTCTTTTTCAAATTCCAGCTCTTGTTTTTCCAGGGTTGACTTTAGTGGTAACGCCTTTGATTTCCTTGATGAATGATCAGGTAAGAGTTTTAAGCGAAAAAACAAAATACTGTGCCGCTCTTTCTTCAGCCTCTTCCGTGGAAGAAAACCAGAGTACTTTGAATAGGCTTGGTGAATTAAAAATTTTATACGTTACACCGGAACGATTGAAAAGCCCGCTTTTTTTAAAAGAACTGGCCAGACAAAAGATTGAAATTTCTATGATTGTTGTGGACGAAGCCCATTGTGTGTCTTTGTGGGGGAATTCTTTCCGGCCGGCTTATCTGGAAATCAGGAAGTTTTGCTCTTATTTTTCGACAGCGGTTATTTCCGCTTTTACCGCTACGGCTTCGCCTTTTGTTCTCAAGGATATCGTTTCTTTTTTGGGGATGCGTTCGCATGCTCTTTTTAGAAAAAGCCTTTTCCGGGAAAATTTAGAGGTTTCAGTCCGCTTCACAGAGGATAAGGTTCGGTATTTATTGGATCACCTTAAACCGGGAGAGAGCGCGGTTTTATACTGCAATTCGCGCTATATTTGTGAATTCCTTTCGGATTTATTGAATCGTCATTCTTTACGGTCAGCGGTTTACCATGCAGGCCTTTCTCAAGAAGAAAGAGCGGAAAATCAATTGAAGTTTATGAAAAACGAGAAAGATATAATTGTAGCGACTTCGGCTTTTGGTATGGGGATTGATAAGCCGGATATCCGGCGTGTGATCCATTTTGATGTGTCTCTGGAAATAGAAGAATATATTCAAGAAATAGGCCGCGCGGGAAGGGATAATAATAATGCCTACGCGGAAATGCTTGTTGATCAAAACGATTATCAGGCTCTGGACAGAAATTTGAAGCATCAATTCCCGGCCTGGAAGGAAATTTTGAAATGGAGAGCGCAAAAAGGCCTGGATGAGATAAAATTGGAACGCTTGAATAGTGTTTTACTTCTACTTGGTTTAACAAAAGCCGATGAATTGCCAGGAAATAAGAAAAATTACTTTCTGAAAAAAAAGATTATGATAGAAAAGATAAACGCGGTTAAACGCTATATTTCTTTATCAGATTGCAGGATGAAGTTTCTAGGAAACTATTTTGGTGAGAAGGCCTTTCTGTGCGGCAAGTGCGATTTCTGTATAACAGCAAAACGGAAATTTGGCCTCAAAAACTTGAGTCCTCTGGAAATTCTCTTAATAGCTGCTTTTTCAGGATTTCCCGCTAAAGTGAGTCTTAAAAATTTCAGGGAAAGAATGATTGGAATGAAGTTAAGTGACCTTTGCGGTAAGGGTTTTGCGGCGATGCGGGGATTGGAACTAAAAGCTTTCTGGAATCTGATTTATCAGTTGAAAAATAAGAATATTGTGGAATTTTGCGCAAATGGCCGGCAGGCCGGTTTGTCGAAGGGATGGAGCGAATTATGGAAGAAAAGCTGACAAAATCGATTTTGGGCCAATTAAAAGCTTCATTGTTTTATTCTCTTTCTTTTTTGAAGTTTCTGATTCAACAGAAAAGACTGGAAATAGGGGCTGAAATCCTGGTTCAAGTAGTAAAAGATGTTTATTACCTGAAGAGAAAAGCCTTTCTCAGGGGCAGCGTGGATGAGGGAATTTTAGAATTGTCGCTTGATCTGGATAGGGAGGAGATTATGATTCTGAAAGCTATTGAGCATTCGATGCGGAAAGAAGAGGATTATTTTGAATTTTCAAAGACGTTAAACGCGGAACAATTGTTGAAAATATCTGAAAAATTGGAAAATAATATTGAGTAAATCTTACTTTTTTTGAAATTTCCTGATATAATATGCGAAAGTCGTGTCGCGTGGTGAAAAAAAGAGGTATTTGTATGTGCCAGGACAAGACCCTGAATTGCCGGGATTGCTATAGCCCACAGTCGAAATAGCTGTCCTCACGCCGGCTTTTAAAAAACTTGTCTTTTCCCATTTCATAGTGTTAAGGGTTTTTTTTATGCTTTATTTGAAATTGAAAGGAACTTATGATATTCCGCCTGCCGAGTCTGATTTTTTTGAGGAAGCGGAAAACTTGATGAAAGAAATAGCGAAAAGCTATTGTTATAAAAAGGTAGCTTTTCCTATTCTGGAATATGCCGCTCTTTTTACTCGCGGAGTAGGGGAATCTTCTGATATTGTTGTCAAGAAGGAAATGTATGTTTTTGAGGACAGGGGGCATCGTTTGATCGCCCTTCGGCCTGAAGGAACAGCAGGCGCGGTGAGGCTTTATCTGGAGAATGGCCTGGCGATGCAGGGGTATTCGGCGAAGATGTGCTACCTGGGGCCAATGTTTCGGGCGGAAAATCCGCAGGCGGGCCGCTATCGCCAGTTCAATCAATTCGGCGCGGAATACATCGGTGATGGAAGTCCGGCAGTTGATGTAGAACTCATTCAAATGAACCAAGATTTATTTGAAAAGCTTTCAATAAAGGATATTAATATTTACATCAATTCGATTGGATGCAAAGAATGCCGGCCGGCCTATCTCGAAAAACTGAAGGCCTATTTTGCCGATAAAATCGGCAAAATGTGCGCGGACTGCGGCAAGCGTTTTGAAACCAATGTCCTGAGGATATTGGACTGCAAGGAAGAGTCCTGCAGGCCTTTTATTGACAGCGCGCCGATCCAACTGGATAGCCTTTGCCCGGCCTGCGGCGAACATTTTTCGGAAGTAAAAAAGGGCCTGGAAAATTTAAAAGTTCTTTATGAAATAGACCCAAGGTTGGTAAGGGGCCTGGATTATTATAACCGTACTGTTTTTGAGATTAAATCAAAACTTTTGGGTTCTCAAAGTACTATCTCAGCCGGCGGAAGATATGATTATCTGGTAAAGGAATTGGGTGGAATGGAAACTCCCGCGGCCGGTTTTGCTCTTGGGTTGGAAAGGCTTTCAATGGCGATCGAGGCTTCCCGGAATGTGAAGCGGGCTGACTTTTACCGGCCGCCTCTGGTGTATCTGGCTGCCATCGGCAGGGAAAATCAAAGCAAAGCTATGGAAGCGGCTTCATTATTTAGAAAGAAAGGTATTCCTGCGGTGACTGAGTACCGCTATGATTCGCTGAAAAAACACCTCAAATCGGCTGACGCGATGAAAGCGGTTTACGCTTTATTCATTGGAGAAGAGGAAATCAAGAATAACGCCTATGTTCTGCGTAATCTGTCAGACGGTACGCAGACGACGGGGAATCTGGAAGAGATAGCGGGATTTCTTACCTCCGTTCCACTCTGAACAATATTTCCCTGATAGTTATCCTTCCAGCGGAGCTTACAGCTTCGATCCGCAGGCGGTGATTGCCGAAAGATGTTACCCGGCAGGGCGATGCGATGTCTCTATCATCCAATTGGGCACGCAGTTCGCCATCTGTGTCAGCAGAATACTGAAAAATCACTTCTTCCTGATAAACCCCATAATCGTCAATACCGGCCACCGTTATTTTAGGAGCTCTTCCCCATTGATCCAGAGGAATGCCGCTGTAACCCGAAGACGCTCCCGCCACTATTTCCACGGTCTTTAATTTTTCTTTGTTATATAGAAGGAAATCCTCTTTGAGAAAACGCGCGTTGTCGGCGCTGTAGAAAAAGAGATAATACCTTCCTGGTTTTAATGAGATAGGCCTTCCGTCAAACTTTCCCCATTTTACAGAATCCCAGAAAACAGGGGTATTCCAGCCGATTAAGAAATAATAAGTGCCGGATATTCCCGAAGCGCTTTCATTGACTAATGGGTCCATCGCTTGAAAGCTAAAGGATGAACCGGTTAGTACTTCTATTTTCTGGCGATGGTTTCGATTAGTAATAATATTGGAGCCGATCACCAGGTAGGTGACAGGGGGTGTATTGTCTACTCCCAGCCACACGGCATCCTCGAGAGGGATGCTTCCGGCGCTTTTATCTTTTGCCCCTTTGATCCGCAGCACATAAGCGCCTTCCTCACAATCTTTCAAATCAATTGTTCTCATGGTGTTCTGGCGGGGATTTTTGATATCAAAAAGCTCTATAAAATTGGTCGGCACCAGCATCCTAGCAAGCGCCGCGTCAATGGTTAAATTCTTTAATTTATTAGGTTTGCCGTTTGAATGCTTGTTTCTAAAGTTTTGCTCAAACTGCTGGAAAACGCTTTCCTCATTGGTTTCATCCTCCTGTAAAACAAGGCGGCTGAGCTCCTCGCGCGATTTATCCTCATCCGCCGGATAATCCGCACGAATCCAGAGCTTTTTGTGGAAGAAGAGATTGTTTGTGGATGGATGCGCGAACGATAAAAGCGCGGAAGTATTGACCCATTCTTCTTTTGAAAAAGCGCTTTCATTGCCGGCGGTATCTTCCGAGGAAATTTGATAATGGTAAACGCCGCCTCTGGTAAAAGAATCAATGAAAAAGCTGTTTGTAGAAGAAGCTAAGAAATTATTGTTCCTGTAAATGTGGTAGTGGAGCAGGTCAGCGTCTTTTACGCCGCCCCATTCCAGATAAACATTCTGGCCGTCAAAGAGGTGCCGCAATTGTGCTGGAATCTGCGGCGGCGTAGAGTCGATTGAAAAACATACAGCCGCGGAAGAGTAATTATTCGCGGCGTCCAGTGCCGACGCGGTTAGCTGGTAGATTCCCTCTTCCGAAATAGGGGGCAGGCTCCATTCGTAAGTACTATTGGATAATGGATAAACCGTCATCTGAATCACGGGGGAACCATTTTTGTATAACTCTATTTGAGCTTTCGCCAATCCGCTGCCCGGCATTCTGTCCTGAAAAGAAACAATCGGGGAGAGATTGGTCTTTCCATATTTTCTATTGTTATCGATACCGCTGACGATCATATCAGGCGGCGTAAAATCCAGATTTACGCTCATCGTTTTTATAACTTCGAAGTTACTGACATTGTCCACTGAAGCGTAACCCAAAATATTTTGCCCTTCATCTTGAATCGCTATCTCATTTGCGGGTAAAATCAATTTTCCCTTCCAGATAAGAGTAGAAGCGATGCCGCTAGCTAATCCTAACGGAACATCCTCCGCGGTAAAACGTAAAGTTACAAAAGCGTTCGTCCAGCTTGAATTGGTATAATCGCAAATCGTCACCGGCGGTTCAGTGTCAATAATGATTGAAAAATTGTTTGTCGTACTTATGTTGCCGAGTTTGTCGATGGCAAAACAGGATAATTCATTTCTTCCCTGTGCCAGCGTCAAAACTAAGTTTGTTGATTCTGTTATCGCCCAGATATGATTGATCGAATAAAACAAATTGGACAGGCCGCTTGAGTAGCCGCTTTCACCTGCCGGATCAGAAGCGTTCAGAATAATTTTCAATTGGCCATTCCCAAAAAGAATTCCATTGTTTGTGTAAAGAAGGCCGGAGGTATTGAACCAAACAATCGGCGGCGTTGTATCCGGTATGGGAGAAATCATTACCAGTGAATTTGTCGCGCTGATATTGCCGGCGTTGTCCATAGCGAAGAATTGAATCGTATTTGTCCCCTCGGAATCAATCGAGAACTCGTTTGTCCGGAGCAGAATGCCGTTGATAATTGTATAAGTCGAATTTACGCCGCTCAGGCGGTCGGAAGAATTTATCTCAAATTTACTGCCAATCTGGCAGAAATGATTCCCATAGAGAGAGATAGTTTTTCCCGATTTCAACGCCCAGACGGTAAGCGGCGCTTCCCCATCCACAATGATGGAAAGGTTCTGGACAGCCGAGGCATTGCTGAGATGGTCCAGCGCGTAAAAGGCAACCATGTTGCTTTCCGCGGAAAAGCTGAGAGTATTTGTATAACAAGCAAAATCAGCGCCATTGGCCTGTTGATAGATCGCCAGGAGGCCGCTCTGAGAATCCTCAGCGCTGAGAGCAAGCTGAGAGGAAGGTAAGATATAAATCGCGCCGCTGGTAAAAGACGTGCCCTGTATTGCCCAATGAACAACCGGCGGCGTTTCATCTTTTATCAAAGCGAGTTGGTAGTGGATTTCCTCATTTCCCAGTTTGTCGACACTATAGAATTCCAGGCTGTCGTTTAAGTTAAAGCCGTAGATATTGGTGGAATTTATCCAGCCGCCGTTATTCAGGCGGTAGAATGTGTTTGAAACCCCGCAGCCGTAGTCACCGGCCAACAAACCGCAGGCCAGGATGCCTTTATAATAAATATTGGCGCCGTTTTCATAAAAGAGACCGTTCTTCTGCAGTACGGTGTAAGGCGGGACGGGATCCAGAAAAAAGCGGTTTGTCGTAATAGCCGAAGCGTTTCCGACATGATCGACAGCGTAAGAGAGAACTTCATTCACGCCCGGCGTGTCCAAAATCAAGCCGGTAGAAAATAAATCGGCTGTCTGGTAGCTTCTTCCATTGTCGCCCGAATAATAAAGCGTTGCCGTGCCGGATAGGTCATCGTTTGCTGTCAGGGCGATATGATTTTGAAACGGCACGTAAATATTGGAAGCGTCTGCCGCAAAGGGCGCTGAAACAACGCAGTTTAGAATGGGCGAAGTCCCGTCCGCCATAATGGAAAAGGATTTTGTGTCTTCTTTATTTCCCAGATTGTCAATGGAATAATAAGCGATCGTATGAAAGCCCGAGTCAAAAGAGACACTATCGGAAGCTTTTTGAATCGAGTTAAACCCGGCTCCGTCAATGGACACGAAAGTATCCGCTACCGTGGAATATTCATCCCCGCTCGCGGCTAAAAAGTCAAAGACGCTTCCGCCGCGGACAAAATTTGTGGAATTTGCCTGATAGGCCATGCTCTCCCATGGCATACCGCTGATTTTTACAGCCGTGAGCGGCGGATGATTGTCAATGTTGATATTTCTTATTGCCATACTTTGATTGAGGGCCTGGTCCAGGGCTGTCACTTTGAGCGTGGTTTTACCCTGCAGATTTTTTGTGTCCAGAGTAAGTGCCCCGGAGAATGCCGAGTTAGTCTGAAACACCAGCGCGTCGTTTAAGTAAATACTGCCCTGCGCGAAACGCTCGTCGGAAAAAGCGCCGCTGAAGGATAGATTTTTGCTGTAAGCGCTGCCCTCAACGGGAGAATTGACCACACAGAGCGGCGGCGTCCGGTCTACATAAATGGCCAGGTTTTTTGAGGAGCCATTCCCCGCTTTGTCAAAAACGTTCAATTGCGCTTGATAGCCTGTCTCGGCCGGCAAACTCACCGAGGCTAAAACGCTTCCCGAAGGCAGGTTTCCCGGTAAAGGAAATGTGTTTGTCACAGCCTGGTTTATTATTAGCTGGTAAAAATCAGGATAAGCGTCCGAGATGCTTCCTTTGATGGAAAGCGATGAAAGCCCTGTCCAGAGATCCTCCTCGTTTTCCAGAACGAGGGCCGGAGGGGTTTTGTCTATGGTAAAAGCTCCGCTATTGGTCAGCGCTTTTCCATTAGCTGACGCGATTACGGTAAAAGAGGCAGCACCTTCCGCCATAGAAGCAATTTGTGTTCCGATTTCTACTGTATGAAAACCGGCGGACGCGGTAGAATTGTAAACTGTATTTTCCACTCCGACACTGTCCTTCAGTTTCACGGCCGCGTTCGCGCTGTCATGGAGGCGGAAGGTGATCCGTCCCGTGTTCGTCGTCACATAGTCGCGGTCAATGGAAACCGCCGAGAGGAGATAATCCGCGCTGTTCATCACCTTGTTGGTCGTAAAGTCCTCCCGTGTGTTTCCCGCTTTATCGAAGGCGGAAAGCTTCAGGACAACCATGCTGCCGTCCGGCAGGGCAGATGTATCTAAAACGCCCAATGTATCCTGGTTTACCGGGGAAGCGGATTCTTTCAAGACTGTCCATGAAGAATTTCCTGATAATTGATAGCAGAGAGTGTATTTGTCGAAATAACTATCCCCAGCAGTTCCCTTGACCTTGACCAATCCTTCGATGTAGCTGATGCCCGCGTTGGGGTAATTGATCTCGGCGGCGAGGTTTTTGGGATTGTTTTGATGAAGATCAATGCGGTAAATGCCGTATTGGGTACCGACTCTACCGGCGAGGGTAATGGAATTGCCATCCTGGGAAAAGAAAACTTCTTTTGGTTTTGATTTTAACCCCCAATAATCCGGAAGCACTGTACTTCCATAGACAGGATAGGTCTCTTTCCTCACCCTGTCATAAATGGAAAGCGAAGAGCTGTTCCATAACAGCAATTTTTTTTCGTCCAGGCTCATGTCAAAAGGGTTTGCGCCTAGAAAACCCGTTAATTCCAAAACGGTTCTCTGGTCTATATTGACCTTATAAAGTTGTCCAAATGAATACCCATAATAGGAAGAATTATCTATCCATTTCAGAAAAGTACAATTACCTAATTGTGATGATGGAATAGCGGAAACATTCTGGTTGGAAAAAGTATAAATATATGTGTTCGAGCTGTCTTTCCAGATCAAGCGGCTGTCATCCAGCGAAAAGGCAATAAACTGGGGGAATGCTTCCAGATAGGCTTTTGGAATCGACAAAGCCGTTGAATTGGAAGTATTGACATCGCATAAATAAAATTGAACACCCTTTCTTTCTGTGTTAAGAGCCGGCCAGTTAATACTATTGTTCGTTGAGAGATAAATCAAGCACTTGTTTTTCAATGGGCTCTCGGCTTTTCCAAAACCCTGCGGTAATACCGCATAAGATTCCCAGTAGGTGCCCATGGACGGCCCAGAGTTGCCCAGATACGCGGTAATCTCTCTATAAACACTTTGGTTCGCCATATCCACTATTGTAAAATGGGCATAACGCGGCAATGGACTGCCAAAAGGATCTTTCCATGCATAAGGGTCGCTGTAGGCATAATATCTTTCATCGCCGGATAAGATCCCATTCATAAAACAGTACAACTCAATATTGGGCGAATTATTGGGCGACTTTATCTCTTTCTGATTTTCAGCGTTTTCATCTGAGAGAAAACACGTCGGATCAGATAGGCCGCTAGTGTACCATGCAAAACTTTTGTACTGTCGGGAATAATAAAAATTTCCCTCATAATTTCCATAATAGTTATTAAGCGCTCTTAATAGCTTTAATTCCGAGGTATAAAGATTCGCTTCCTCCGCTTTATTGTTATCCACCACCAGCTTTTCTATTCGGCTGGATTCATTACCCACCTTGTCTATTGCCTTTACTTCCAGCGTGTATTCTCCGTCGGGGGCAATGGTACCGTCCGCTTTTCTGCCGTCCCATACAATGGCTTGATTGGAGTTGGAAGCAAGCGTTTCATTGAATAGTACAGCTGTTTCTATGGACACACCGTCCAGTATCCTGGCTTTGAGAGTAGAGTTTTCATCGGCCGCGACGCTAAAACTGTAAGTATCCTGCGTACCCGGGCTGTCGATGGGGGAGAGGTAGGGGTTGCCTGTGCTCTGGAAAGTAAGAATGGGAGGGGTAGTATCTATTTCTATACTGATATTTGTCTGAGCGGAATCTATGCTGCCTTGATAGGCTTTTAAATTTAAGTTATATAGGCCATCTTCTAAAATATTGCCGACGCCATCCCTTCCCGGCCAATAAACGCGGTTTGTTCCTTTCGGGAAATTCCAGATGAACGCGCTTTTATCCGCGGATAAACAGACAGAGGCGGGTTCGGAAATTGAAAAATCAATAAAAGCGCCGGATGCAATCGGGTTGAAATACGGCAGAGTGTTTATCACATTTATCTGGATGGGGTAAAAATTGATGTAAAAGTTCGTCACGGCGGAACAGTTTCTCTCTGATAAAGACGTTCCTCTCAGAATGAGGGAATAACAGCCTTCCGGCAGAGTAAGGCCGGTAAAATTGTAAAGAAAAGTGCCGTTATTTTCATATTGGCCGCCGCCCAATGCGTAAGAATAGCCATTTCCCTCCAGGGAAAAATCCACATTCATTTTTTCGGAAACAGTAAATTTCACCAATAAAAAAGCGTTTGACGGATGGATCGATTCTCTATAAACGCTGGAAACGCTGATGGCTGGAGAAGGTTTTACCTGAATGGGAATAGACTTGTTATCTATGTTAAAAGCCGAGTATTTTTCTACGGCGCTGAAGAACAGAGTGTAATTTCCGGGAGATAAAAATCTGCCGGCATTATCCTTCCCGTCCCAGAACATTTCATGTCGGCCAGTCCAATCAAAACAGGAAACCTTGAGGTTCTTCACCTCTTTATTCTGAGCATTTTTGATTGACACGGAAACAAAGCCGTCTTCCGACAGGGAATAAGAAATAATATTGGTTAGATTATCTTCTCCCGATACAATGCCCATCGGGTCGGTCTGAATATCAAAAACAGAAGCGGTGATATTGTAGCTTTTCAGTCCCACATCATCGAGCACAGTGACGTCGCCGGTATAGCGGTCAAAGAAAAACCCATTGGGCGACCGCAGATTATAATCGCCTTCGCCGGGGGAAAGGAGGGCGCAGATGTATTGCCCATTTCTATATTTGTGAATATAACCCGTTTCATCGAGAACATAAATATTCTGGTAGTAATCAATATCTAAATCCATTGCTTTAATCGCGGGGTCAATGGGGTACTCGCTTACGTATTCGCCATTCCAATTGTAAATCAGTATCCTCTTTGAAGCCAATACATAAATCTGCCAGTCATCGGCGCATACCGCGATAGGATAATCCTTGATGTCAAAATAGGTGTTGCTCTGATAGGAACTCACCGGGTTTAAATCCATATCATAGCGGTAAACCCTGGGTTCCATAGAACTGACCACCAGCACGGCGTTATTCCAGGAGTTAATATCAGCGGGGACATTGAAGGCGAAAGATTTCTGAAAAGTAAGCTCGCTCCCATTGTTCAGCAGGTAGGTCAAATTGTTTTTCCGGATATCCCCCACATAGACTCTGCCGTTGTCCGTAGCGAATAAAGAATAAGGGTCTTCCCAACTTCCGTTATAACGCTTGACGCTTTGCCCCATGCTGTAAAACACGTCCGCCGAGGCCCTGTCCACAATGACAAAACTGCCGTAGTCGGAAATGTATCTGCAATATCCCCCCTTCCACATTTTATTGTAGATTTTGCCTCCCGCGAGCGCGATGTCGCCGAGGTAATAGCCGCTCGTCCCTCCGTTGTGGTCAAAACGCTTTTTGATCGTAAGCCCATCCGCTGGAATGAAGGAGTAGGAAATTTCAAAGGATAATGCAACAAAAAAAAGTAGAAAGAAAGCC
>JAGVOW010000049.1 GCA_020052515.1 Brevinematales bacterium
ACCTCTCCCCCTTCTCCGTTCCGGTAGTTTCGCAACCGGAATGGAGAAGGGGGCCGGGGGGATGAGGCGGACAAATCTCAAATTTCATGGGGGCATTTTATGAACAGCACAGAACAGAAGAGTAAGATAAGTAAGGAAGAAAAAAGCACAAAAAAATTGAGGGAAAAAGAACTTTTCCAGAAGTACAAAGTTGCTTTTGAAGAGGAGATGAATGAAAAAAGCGCTTTATTCGCGAGAAACATTTCCTTAATATCTATACCGTTATCAATTCTATTAATAGTTTCAGATAGAGCCAATTTCGCTTCATATCCTGAATTGCCGATTATTCGAGTTATAGCTATATTATTTATTATTTTATTTTTCATTTTAACCCGGTTTAAGGCATTAAAAAATTATTTTAATGTTTTAAACACGTTAATTTTATTTACCCTTATTACTCAAATAGCTCTTATCTCTCCTATTGTAAAAAACCTGCCTTCCGTTACTATTTCCTATCTATCCATGTTCTGGATTATCTATTTGTTTTCGAATTTGTCCACATTAAAAACAAATTTATTTGTATTACTGAACATTGTTTGTTTTATTTCCATAAATATTCTATTAAAAAATGAAATGAATGACAATCTTAAGGGCCCGATTATAAATCTGATTGCCTTTACAGGAATAGGAAGCGCGTTGCACAATATTATTTATCGTCTCAAAAAGAGAGACTTAGTAAAAGAAAAACTATTAGATACTCAAAACCAACAGATGACAAAAGAACTCAAGATCGGCCAGGCGGTTCAGGAAAGCCTGATGGGAAGCCTGCCGCAGAAGCTGGGGTATTTACCCCTCTTCCTCGAGCGTCATCCCTATAGCGAAGTCAGCGGTGATTTTTATGACCTGGTGAAAATAAATGACCGTCAGTATTATCTTTTTATGGGGGATGTCTCCGGGCATGGCGTTTCAGCCGCGCTTATTACTACTATGGCCAAAAGCCTCTTTAACAGCATTGTTTCTGAAAATCTTTCTACCGCCGAGATTTGCTGTATTTTTAATAAAAAACTAGCCGGTGAGCTTTTGGACAGCAATTATTACCTGACCGGCATAGTGCTTAAAATTGACCCGGAGAGCAAAGTGATAGAGTACACCAACGCCGGGCACACAGAGCCTTATTTTTACAAGAAAGCTGAGAACAAGCTGGAAAAGCTCTCCACGGAAGACCCCATTCTGGGGATGTTTGAGGCAGAGTACAAAAGCAAGTCTATTCTGATGAAAGAAGGCGACCGGCTTCTGCTCTACACAGACGGCCTGTATGAAGCGAAAAATGAAAAAGACGAGCAGTATGCCGATTCTTTTGACAAAGACTTTCTGGAACTCTCAGCCAGTGCTGTTCCAAATTTATCTAAGGCGCTTTTTGAGAAGGCCGCAAAGTGGGGCGGGGAAAAGGGCTTTAACGATGATGTAACGCTTTTGAGCCTGGAGGGGTGAGGCGAAGTTGTTCAAAGCAAGTTATTAATAAAGCTTTTTGTATAAGGAAGCTCGTTTTTCTCAAAGAAATCAACCAGTCGGTCTATCTTCTCTTTGCCCAGGCTTTCATCATAATCCTCCGGGATTTCCACGGAATTTCCGGGATAATTCCGAAAAAGGCTTACCTGGGCTATTTTTTTTATGCTTGTTTTATTGGACTTTAAAAAACTCAGCGTTGCTTGAAAATCTTCCTCTGTCTCACCCGGATAATGAGCGATCAAGCTGACTTCAAACTGAAGCCCCGCCCGCGCTAATTTTTCAAAAAACGCAGCCGCCATACCGGCAGTAAAACCTTTGTTCATCATCTTTAAAACCCTATCCGATCCGCTTTCCAGGCCAACAAAAAGGTTCACACAACCGGATTCTTTCATCTTCTGAAAGAGCGCCAAATTCATATCCCGACGAACCGCGATTTGAGCATCCCAGCTTATTTTTAAACCGCTTTTTAGGATTAAATCCAGCCATTCTTCCAATACCCGCAGATCACCATTAAACAAAGAATCATAAAATGTAAACCAGCGGGAATGATGATCCCGGTAATGGGTTTCTATTTCCTCGAAAACATTCCGCGGGCTTCTAACCCGAAACCCCTTAAACAAAAGTTTTTCCGAGCAGAAATGGCAGCGCCGGAGACAACCCCGGCTCATGAGAACAGGAATTCCGTTCTTCCGGGTATAAAAGGACAAATCCAGATTTTCATAATGGGGAAAAAAATTGATGTCATCCAGTTGAATCAGCTCTAAAAATTTATTTCTCCGCTCTCCTCTTAAAATCGAAAGCAGAGCTTTCTCTCCCTCGCCGGCGACAACATAATCAATGCTATCCGGAAACTGAAAATCTTCCAGCTTCATAGTAAAAATCTCAGGCCCTCCAAAAACAATTCCAAGATCAAAGAAATGACTTTTCAGGTATTCAGCCAAAAGAAGCGAAAAACAGCGATTACTTTTATAAACCGTAAAGCCTATCCATTTGATTTCTTTATCCTGAATAAGATCCAAAATCTCAGTAAATAATTCCGGGAATTTTTCTAAACACTCTTGAAAAAATTCCTTTTCTGTGAGGCCCGGTGAAATAGTCCATTTCTTTTGAAGAATCAAAGGCATCTTATGAAACAAACGAATATTCAGATCATGAATAATGGATTCAAAACCATAACTACTCAAGAACTCAGAAAGTAAAGCGGGACCTAATGGCGGAAGTTTTTCCCAGAAAGGCGGACAAACGAGAAAGGTTATTTTTACCTTTTCCTTCATTATATAAAATTTCCCTTTATCTCAATACAAAGGTCTTCTAATTTTAGCTTACGCAAAGCTAAAAAGCTCTTGATATGAAAATAAAACAATACAAAAAGCCCATAAAAAAAAATATTGGGGCCGGGTAAAAGGGCCAGGACTCCTGAAAAAGGCAGAACCAAACCTTCCACTATGACAAAAATCAGCCTTCGGTATACAAGCGACTTTAGCCATATTTTAAATAACCGCAAAACTCTATTATCTTCCATTTTTTCATTATGCCTGAGCTCAATAATATAATGATTCAAAGTAGATAAAACGCTCTCTTTTGAAAAATATTTCAAGACTTGCGGCAGGTGCTTTTTCAGAATAAAAAGGCCCTTAGCCGCGATCTTATTCTTTGAAGACAATTCAGGAAATTCCGCCCACTCAAAGTTTAATCTCAGAAGTGAGCGGACCACTACTACTATTCGCTGCATCAAAGGCTTTTTTCAATTAAAGCCGCGAGAATCTTATTAAATCTCGCCGAATCAGGCAAGGGCGCGCCTTCGGAAAGAAGAGCGTATCCCAGAAGCAGTTCTGAGTAATCGGCTAACTGCTTATCATCCTTGTCCTGGTGAAATTTTTCCTGCATTTTAATCACAATCGGATGTTTCGCGTTGAGTTCCAAAACCCTCTTTTTAAAAGAGACGGAAGGATTGTCCTTCTGCAGAAGCCTTTCCAGATAGGGACTCATATCAAACTCATCCCCCACAATGCAGGCAGGCGCTGATACCAGATGGTGAGAAAGTTTTACTTCTTTTATGTATTTATCCAATTTGCCCTGAACCAGCTTCAAGAGGTCGCCATATTCGGCTGTTTTTTCCTTGATCTCTTTTTCTACTTTCTCTTTTTCCTCTTTAGTCCCGAGGTTCAAATCGCCCTTTGCCGCTGATTTTAGATTTTTATCATTAAATTTGTTCAAATATTGCGTCATGATTTCATCGACCGGATTCAAAAAGTACAAAACTTCATAACCTTTCTCTTTCAAAACTTCCAGATGAGGCGAATTTTCCACCACTGAGCGCGACTCACCGAAGAGGTAATAAATTTCTGTTTGGCCGTCTTTCATTCTGGAAACATACTCTTCCAGACTGGTTAAAGCAGTGGGGTCATTGGATGACTCAAACAAAAGAAGCGGCAAAAGCTTCTCCCGATTTTCATAATCCGATATAACACCTTCTTTCAAGGCCGGGCCAAACTCTTTCCAGAAAGACAGATACTTTTCCTTTTCATTACTAAAGATGTCTTTCAGACTATCCAATGCCTTCTTTGTCAGATTTTTGCGCATCTGCGTAACATTTCTATCTTGCTGCAATGTTTCCCGGGAGATATTCAAAGGAAGATCGGATGATTCCACTACGCCTTTGATAAAACGAAGGTACTTTGGAAGCAATTCCTCAAAAGACTCCATAATCATCACTTTCTTTACATAAAGGGAAAGCCCGGATTTATAACCCTGATAATAAAAATCAAAAGGCGCTTTGGATGGAATAAAAAGAAGGGAATAAAATTCAAGCGCGCCTTCCGCCTTATAAGAAATAGTTTTCATCGGCTCATTCCAGTCATGAGAAAGGTGCTTGTAAAATTCGTTATAATCCTCAGCCGAAACTTCGGATTGAGAACGCATCCAGATGGGCTTCATAGAATTCAAAATTTTGTCTTCAATTACGGTTGTTTTCTTACCATCTTTTTTTGGCATTCCGTTTTCATCTTTCTCGGTTTCCTCTCTTTCCCATTTCATCATAATAGGATAGTTAATAAAGTCAGAATATTTCTTTACAACTCTGGAAACCGAATAATAATCGGTATAATCCTCTATCCCATTATCCACATCGACAGGCTTCAAGTGCAGTTTGATTTCCGTTCCGTGAGATTCTTTCTCGACAACGGCAATCGTGTATTCGCCTTCGCCCTCAGATTCCCATTCATGCGCCAGATCTTCTCCTGCCTTCTTTGAAATGATTGTAATTTTATCCGCGGCCATAAAAGCGGAATAAAAACCCACTCCAAACTGCCCGATCAACTCTTTAACATTGTCCTGCGAGGGCTGTTCTTTCATCTTGTTCACAAACTCCTGAGTACCGGAACGCGCGATCGTACCGATGTGGTTGATCAAATCATCACGGCTCATTCCGATACCGTTATCTTTAATAGTCAGAGTCCTCGCTTCTTTATCCGCTTCCAGCCGGATTTCAAAAAGCTCGCCGGGCTTTAGAAGTTCAGGCTGTGTAATGGATAATACCCTCAGCTTGTCTAAAGCGTCCGATGCGTTTGAAATCAACTCTCTCAAAAAAATTTCCTTGTTCACGTAAATAGAATGGATCATTAAATTTAGAAGTTGCTTGCTTTCCGCTTGAAATTGAAATTTTTCAGCTTGTGATGACATAACACTCTCCTTTCATAATTTTCCACAATAATTATAAAAGCAAAATCGATTTTTTTCAATTTTATTTACAAAAATCACCTGTTTTGTTAACATGAATGGCGGTATCATTCTCCCCCCTCTTGGAAAAACAAATTTCCCCTTTCAAAGGGGGAGTGGTAAACCCCGATTCACTTTGAAAAGAGAGAGGCAGGCAAATATTTATGGATAAAAACAGATGAAACCACGTGAAAAAATAGTGCTTCTAGGCGCAACGGGATCTATCGGCAGTTCTACTCTGGACATTATCCGGCAAAATCCTGAACGATTTGAACTCATTGGCATTAGCGGTTATAAAAATTATTCCCGCCTGGAAAAAATTATAGAAGAATTTTCTCCAGAGATCGTTTCCATTAGGGAAGAAAATAAGGGACTCATAGCTAAATTTCCAAAAGTCCATTTTTTGATGGGAGAAAAATCTTTATCAGAGCTGGCATCTCTTTCGGAAGCGGATACTGTTATTCTGGGAATTGCCGGAATTGCTGGATTAGCCCCTACTCTTGCCGCCATAAAAAACGGCAAAAAAATCCTCTCCGCGAACAAAGAATCTATTGTAGCGGCAGGCCGGATCGTACGAGATGCGCTTTTACAGTACAACAACGCCATTATTCCTTTAGACAGCGAACATAATGCTATTTTTAATATCGCGATGAAGTTTGAAAAAGATGAAATCAGGAATATTACATTGACCGCGTCAGGCGGGCCTTTCTTAAAGAAAGAAATAACAGAAAAAACTTCCGTCGAAGATGTTCTGGCCCACCCCACATGGGATATGGGAAATACTATTAGCGTCAATAGCGCGACTATGATGAACAAAGGTTTTGAAGTGATAGAGGCCCGTTTTTTATTTGACATAGACTACGATAAAATAAAAGTCCTCATTCACCCTCAATCACTCGTGCATGGCATAGTAGAGCTGGTGGATGGGACCCAAATCCTCTCAGCTTCTCCTTCCGATATGCGCTACCCCATTGCTGCCGCTTTATTCTACCCGGAAATACCTTCCCAGAATAGAGAACAGCTTCCCCGGTTAGATTTAAGTCAAAAAAACCTGGGGTTTTCACTGCCGGATTTCAAGCGCTTTCCCTTACTCCAGCTAGCCTACGATTGCGGCAAAGAAGCCGGGCTTTTACCGACAGCGCTCAACGCCATAAATGAAACGATTGTAGAGGCCTTTCTGGAAAGGAAAGTGAATTTTATCTCACTGCCTCAAATGATCCAGCGATCTGTCCTGGAATTCTCGCATTCTTTCCATTTTAGTGGAGAACTTTCCATGGAAGCGGTAATGGAAGCGGACAAATTTGCCAGAAGCTTAACGAGAAAAGGTATTAGATAGCCTTTTTTTGAGATATTTTGTCTTTTAGTTTAAAATCATATCGGTTCTTCTCCAGGCTTGGAGAAAAGGGCCGGTGGGCTATCGGTAAACGCAATGCTCTTGATCTAGCCGCGGGCTTTAGCCCGCAAAAATCAAACGCAAGCTAAAACTTGCGGCTACATTTTTAAATTATCGACACCCCCGGATGGATGAGGCGTGGAACAGTTACGCCGTTTTTGTAAAGATACACAGGAGAAATAAATATGCTTCCTTTAAATGTAAAATTTCTGGGTGTTAAAGCTACCCTTTTCAGCAGAGAAGACCTTAAGGAATATTTAATTCAAACCATTTACGACAAAGGAAAATTCCGGGTCCTGTTTCTGGATGAGAAAAAAATGTTTACTACCCTTTTCAGCCCTGAATTCAAAAAAATCATCAAAAATACGGAAATAGTCCTCTGCGCTTCCCAGACAGTTGCCTGGATCATCAAAGTACTAACCGGAAAGGTTGTGCCTATCATTATGCCGGTTACCCTGTTTCTGGATATTATGAGAAGCGCCGATGAAATGAACTATACCGTTTTCCTTTTTGGCGGCAACCAGGTTGTTTCCATGGAAACCCTGAAAAGAATCAAAAAATCTTTCGGCCAGGCAAGAATTGTGGGAAATTATCGCTCCAATATTAAAAACAAAGAAATGCAAGACGTGCTGACCACCATACGTAAAAGCTCACCTCAAATCTTTTTTGCCAATTACGGGAAAGGCGCAAAACAAGAATTCTGGATTTCTCAAAATACCGTTTCCTATAAAAACTCCATTGTAATAGGCGTAGACAACGCTTTTCAGATCATCGCCGGAAAACAGAAAATGCCGCCCCTCTGGTTTCAGAAAAAAGAATGGAATGGGTTTTACCGCTTTTTATCGCGGCCTTATAATGTTCTGCGCTTATTCCGGATAATTGTCTTGTTTTTTATTACAATTTTCCATAAAATTTCCAAGAAAAAATAATGAAGGGCAACTATGTTTAGTCCAAAAAAAAGCATTGATCTGGGCATTATTATCGGCGAAAACAGCCATCATTTTTTGTCTTTAGATGAATACGCGGAGCATTTCTTGTTGCCCTTTTCACCCCGCTTCCGTAATATCGATTTTGTAGTCAGCTCTCTTTCCTCAATGGATATTAAAAACATTGTTATTTTTACCAAACGGGACAAGGAAATCATCCTGAATTATCTGAATAAAGGCTGGCCGTTAATTCATTTTACCGTTTTTGATTACAGCGATATTCGGGAAAAATTTGTGGCGTTTCTTTCAGAGTTTTCTCTAGAACACCCGCTGGAGTTGATTTTTATCATTAAAGGCAACTATCCCGTCTGGTTAGATATGCGAAGCTTGAAGGAAGAATTGGAAAAACAAAAGAACCTTGCTATTAAAACCAGGTACAATAATAAAACGGTTTATGCCGCTCTTCTGGTAGAAAAAGACAGTTTTATTAAAAAATATGAGGATTTTTTATTAGATGAGGCAAATCTAGAAATTGACTTGATTGAAAAACTGACTCTGGAAAATCAGATTCCCTCTTTTGACGCGCAGGGTTATATTATGCCTTTTCGAAGCCTGAAAGAGTATTATGAGATTCACATCAATATGCTGGAAGACTATCTTGTTTTTGACCGTTTTAATGCTTATGTGCCCATTCGCGGGAACATTGCCCCCAATATTTCTTCCACCCTGGGCCGCTCTTCACATATTATCAATTCGATTGTGGGAGAAAATGTTGAAATAAACGGAAAGATTGAGAATTCTATCATCTTTTCCAATGTAAAAGTGGATAAAAATGCCAGTATTAAAAACTCGATCATTTTTCCGGGCAACCACATCGGAAGCCATGCGCAAATCAGCCATTGCATCCTGGACGAGTATTCGGGAGACAATACAATCCCTAACATTGAACCTCACGCTCAGATCGGCAATCCAAAGGCAGCCAAACCAAATGGGGAATTTCAGGATATTTTGAATTTCGGCGTTACGCTGATTGGAAAAGACCTTCGGATCCCTTCCGGATTTCGCGTTGGCGGGAATTGCTACATTGACAGTTTTGTCATCCCTTCTACCATTCGGGAAAAGAAAACCCTGAAGGATGGGGAAACCATTTTACGATAAATTTACCTTAGGCGCGGTTAATTAACCGCGCTTATATTCCGAGGCAACTTTTCAATACTGCAAGCGACATTGAAAATTCCTTCTTCATCTAAAAGCTTGCCGATGATCTGCGTTCCGATAGGCAAACCGCTTTTCGTAAAGCCGGTGGGAACAGAAATGCCGGGAAGCCCAGCCAGATTGATAGAAATGGTATAAATATCGGAAAGATACATCGCAATCGGATCATCTGTTTTCTCACCTATCTTAAATGCCGGAGTAGGCGAAGTGGGACCAATAATAAAATCGACTTTTTCAAAGGCTTTATCAAAATCCATTTTGATCAGGGTTCTCACCTTCAAAGCCTTTAGATAATAGGCATCATAGTACCCGGCTGATAAAACATAAGTCCCCAGCATAATTCTGCGCTTTACTTCGCTGCCGAAACCTTCGCTTCTGGATTTGAAGTAAAGGTCAGAAAGATTCTGAGAAGGCGCGCGAAAACCGTATTTTACTCCGTCAAAGCGTTCCAGATTGGAACTCGCCTCCGCGGTAGCCACAATATAATAGGTCGGCACAGCGTAGGAAGAATGAGGCAAACTGACTTCAACAATTTTTGCGCCCGCTTCCTCGCATTTTTTTAAAGTAGCATTAATATTATCCTTTACTTCCTGATCCATTCCTGAAATAAAATACTCTTTAGGAACACCCAATCTCACGTCTTTCAGGCCTTCTTTTAAGGCATATTTTTTTGGCGGAATAGAAAGGCTCGTGGAATCAAGCCTATCATGGCCGGATATCGCGGACAAAAGTAAAGCGGAATCTTCTACCGTTCTGGTAATAGGCCCAATTTGATCCAGCGAGGAAGCAAAAGCCACCAATCCATAGCGGGATACGAGCCCGTAAGTCGGTTTCAAGCCTACCACGCCGCACAAAGAAGCCGGCTGTCGTATGGACCCACCCGTATCGCTTCCAAGAGCCGCTGGAGAAAGCTTTCCAGCCACAGCGGCGGCGGACCCGCCCGATGAACCGCCTGGAATTCTTTTTCTATCATAAGGATTTCTGGTAATGCCGTAATGAGAAGTTTCCGTGGAAGAGCCCATTGCAAATTCATCCATATTCATCTTGCCCAGAGGCACCATCCCTTCCTGGAGGATAAGTTTGTCTAATACCGCAGCATTGTAAGTCGCTGTATAACCCTCTAATATTTTTGAGCCGCAGGTAGTGGAAAATCCCTTTAGATTCATATTGTCTTTTATTCCAATAGGAATACCGGTAAGGGGAGTGAAATTTCCCGACTGGATACGCTGATCGGCTTTCTTCGCCGCTTCCAGGGCATGATCGGCAAAAACAGCGATGTAAGCATGGATTGGTTCGGGATGGCCATTATCCTTTTCTATAGCCGATAAATAAGCCTTTGTAATCTCGACAGAAGAAAGCTTTTTTTCTGATAACGCGCTGGAAAGCCCGGTTAAAGTGAGATCCAGAATATCCATACTACCAAGTCTCCCCTTTAATTAATTTCGCGATATTACTCTTGTGCCTATAAATCAATAAAACCGCTAATAAAATAGCGACAATGAGAACAGCTAAACGATGAGATTCCAATAAAGCAACCGATATTGGAAAGGCCGCCGCGGCAATCACGGAAGAAATACCGACTCCTTTCTGCAAATCTTTCAAAAAAGGTTCCTTTTTCTGAATCCCTCTCAAAGCTAGCGCGCGAGCCAGAAATAAAACAAAAACAAACACTCCTACACACAAGAGCGCCTGGATTGGAGTAATGAGCATAAACACACCGGCAGCTGTTGCCACACCTTTCCCTCCTTTAAACTTCAGGTAGATAGGAAACATATGGCCGATAATCGCTATCATTCCCACGGCCAGCATAGCCAGATCCATTTCCAGTACCGAAACCTTGCCTGGGACAGAGAGCATTCTCACTACAACTACTGGAATCGCGCCTTTCATAAAATCCAGAATAAAAACAGGCACAAAGCCGCCTAGAAAACCAAACTGCCTGCTCACATTGGTGGAGCCGATGTTTTTGGAACCTACTTTCGTAATGTCTACGCCGCGCAGCCGCGAATATAAATAACCAAATGGAATCGCTCCCAGAAAATAAGCCGCTATCCCTAAGATAATCCAAAATACTATCATAAAGCCTTCCTTTGTAATATACCCCCCCCCTTTGAAAAGGGGGAAATTTTTATACAAATATCTCCTACCCTATTCTACAATAATCTTCTCAAAATCGATAAATTTCATAAACAAGCCGTCAATCAATGAAAGCAAAGCAATCCGATTGTTCTTTACCGCTTCATCCTTGTCCATTACCATTACATCATCAAAAAACTGGTCCACAAAAGGCCTGAATGAGGTCAGAATAGAAACACACAAGGCATAATCCATCTTTTCCAGCGCTTGCAGAAAAGCTTTTTCGTTTTTATTGTAAATCTCATAAAGATCTTTTTCAGCCTTTTCTTTAAGTTCTTTTTCAGAAAGCTTTGCTATCTTTTGCCCTTTTATTATGTTTTTAATTCGCTTAAAAGCCACAGCCAGATTGATAAAATTCTCAGACTTACGGGCTTCATGGATCACCTTTATCCTTAGATAGCTGTCATAAATATCATAAACCAAAGAAGTAATACCGGCTTCAATTTCATCATAAGAAAAGTCAGTTTCTTTCAGGACAGTTTTGATCCGGGTAGTCATAAAGTCCATTACCTTTGACTCAAACTCTTCTTCTGAAGTAGAAATAAACTCGCGGTATAATGGCACAATCTTATCAAAGAGCTTTTTGAGATCGAGATGAATCTTCTTTTCAATCAAGATGCGAATAATACCCAGGGTTTGCCTTCTCAAAGCAAAAGGGTCCTTTGACCCTGTCACATAATTACCCTTCGCGTAAAGAGCAAAGAGATTGTCAAAACGGTCTGAGAGTGAAACCAAAACGCCTTCCTTTAAAGAAGGCAATTGATCGCCGCTAAATTTGGGAAGATAATGCTCCTTGACCGAGATAGCGACATTAATCTCTTCAAAAGAGTGCAGGGCATAATAATAGCCGATAATACCCTGTAATTCTGGAAATTCACAAACCATCTGTGTAGCCAGGTCCGCTTTTGCCAGATGCGCGCTTCTGAGGGCCCGCTTCAGTACATCCTGATAAGAAATTATATCCGCGATTAAAGCCGTGATTTTTTTTATTCTTTCCACTTTTTCCAGCATAGAACCCAAACCCTTTGCGTACAAAGCATTAGACAATACCGGCAAATGATCTTCCAGCTTCTTTTTTCTATCTTCGTCAAAGAAAAATTTTCCATCGGCAAACCGGGCGCGGATTACCCGTTCATTGCCTTTAATAACCATGATACTGGGAGGCGTATTGGTAATAATAATAAAACGGTTGATCAAATTCCCGGCTTCTCCTTCCAGCGGCACATACTTCTGGTGCTCCACCATTTCGGAAATCAAAACTTCCTTCGGCAGTTTGAGAAATTCTTCCTCAAATTCACCTACCGCCGCGTTGGGGTATTCCGTGAGGCAAGTCAATTGGTCCAATAGTTTTTCATCCATAATCGCTTTCGCCGAGAGCCTTTTTGCCGTTTTTTCCACCATATCCAGAATCATTCGCCTTCTTTCAAAGGGATCAACAATTACATTTTTTTCTTTTAATAGATAAGAATAATCCGAAGGGTTATGAATAGAAAATGCCCCGCTATGAAGAATCCGGTGCCCATAAGAAAGATTGCCCGAAGAAAGCGATCCATAATGGAATGGAATCTGCTCATTGCCGTATAAAGAAACCATCCAGCGGATAGGGCGGACAAAACTGATTTCTCCCGTGCCCCATTTCATTGTCTTTGGAAAAGAAAGAGAATGAAGAATTTCCTCAAACACACCGGGAAGTACAGAAACTGTTTCTTTTCCTCCCTCTTTTGTATAAACAAAAACGTATTCATTACCGGATATTGATTTTTTTTGAACATCTTTTATGGATAATTTATTAGAAGACAAAAACCCATTCAGGGCATTGGTTGGTTTGCCTTCTTTGTCAAAAGCCGCTTTTACAGCCGGCCCTTTTTTCTCAATCATTTTTTCTTCGGTTTTTTCCAGAACGTTTTCCAGTTCAAGAGCCAACCTTCTGGGTGTTCCGGAAACAGAGAGCTTACTATAAGCAATCCCAGCACGGCTTAATTTCTCAATCGATTTCTCTTTCCATTGCTCCAGAGTGGCCGTTAAAATCCCATGCGGAATCTCTTCCACACCGACTTCGAACAAAACGCTCTCACTCATTTTTCTCCCCTGTTTTAAAAGTTTAACTCTGTTTTATTATAGCTTCAAAGGCCCAAAAAGGCTAATTTTTTATAGATTTTCTCCGCGATATAGAAAGAACCTGTAAAGACATTTAGCTCATTTTCATTGATCTGAATGAGCGATATATCCTCGCTGTAATGTACATTCTTCAAGTGCTTTAGCTTCTCATATAGATTTGCGCTTCCGCATTTTCTGGCTCCCTGGAAATCAAAAAAGTAAACCTCCTGAAACAAATAGTGATACTCGGCAATTTTTAACGCAATCCGGTCGAGTTCCTTGTCCGCTAATATGCCTGCATAAAGATTGATTTTTGACGCCCCAATGTAATCCCGCAATGAACGGAATAAGTTCTCAAAAGAAGCATCGTTATGAGAGACGTCAAACAACACATTGTTTTTCAATTCCATTCTGAAAGGAATCTTTAAAATAGCCGCTTCCCGAATTCCGCTTTCCGGGATTTCTATTCCTAAAACCAGCATACTCAGTAAAGAAAGCAAAAAATTTTCTATAAAAACATCCCCCAATTGGCTCAAAGCAATATTCTCGTAAAAATAATCTTTGCCGTTTATAAATATCCGGGCATCCCAGAGACTGCCGTTTTTATTTCTTTCCTTTATATTTAATTTCACACAGTCCGGCAAATAATAAAAGGGGGGTTCTAACTCCAGCGCTTTTTCGCGAATGGCCTTCAAAGCTTCTGCTTCCTGAGCCGCACAGACAACCGGCTTATTCCGTTTAATAATCCCTGCTTTCTCAGAAGCAATCTCCGGCAGCGTCTTGCCCAAAAGTTCCGTGTGGTCATACCCAATAGAAGTAATCACCGTACTAACGGGATCACAAAAATTGGTGGAATCCAGCCTGCCGCCCAGCCCTGTTTCCAGGACAATGTAAAGGCAGCTTTTCTGGATAAAATAAACCATCGCGATAAAAGTCAGGGCTTCAAAATAGGTTACTTTACCGGGTGAAAGCAGGGGAGCGTATTTGGAAGTAATATCCGCGAATTCATCATCCGAAATGTCCAGAAAATCCACCTTGATTCTTTCATTGAGTTTAAATAAATGCGGCGACGTATACAGTCCCACTAAAGCATTTAAGGAATTCTTTCCTCCTTTTAAAAACAATTCCAAAAGCTTCGCTGTGTAATAAGCGGTTGAACCCTTTCCCTTTGTTCCCGCAATGTGAATTATCCGAATGTCCTGGGTACTCAACCCCGCTTCCTTCAATAACTCCGCCACTTTCTCAGGATAATAATGGACATGATTATATTTTTCAAAACCCTTTTCGTAATTCACCAATTTGTTCAAAAAAATCAATGCCTCGGAGTAATTCATCTTTTCTCCAACTTAAACTTAGGCGCGGTTAATTAACCGCGCCTATAAATTAAACGCAAGCTAAAGCTTACGACTACATATTTTACCCTATCAAATCAAGAAAAACAAGTAATAAAAAACCTTTTTTTTGATATTTTTCAGATCTTTTATTAAAATCAAGTAGTTATGCGGAGGAAAGGATGAGGAAAGGCCTGGATTCTACTGAAGAAAAATTTCTTGATGGAGACAATTATCCGCTCGAGATGCCTCTTTCTACTCCGCTAGAAGAATCACAGGAAATGATGTATCAGGCCTGGGAAGCAACTGGTGCAAAACGAACAAGCATGGCTCTCAGGGCTTTAAGAATCTCCCCCGATTGTGCTGATGCCTATGTGCTTTTGGCTGAAGAAAACTCAAAAAACACTGGAGAAGCAATTGAACTTTACAAAAAAGGCGTAGAAGCCGGTGAACGGTCTTTAGGAAAGGGCTTCTTTAAAACAGAAAAGGGCAATTTCTGGATTATAAAAAAAACAAGGCCTTATATGCGCGCGCGCAATGGACTCGCAAAATGCTTGTGGGCTATTGGAGAAAAAGAAACAGCCGTTGATCATTTAAAAGAAATGCTGGAGTTAAATCCGGAAGACAATCAAGGCATCCGCTACCCGTTGATCAGTTATCTCATTGAGTTGAACCGGGACAAAGAAGCCTGGAACTTAATAGAGAAGTACTATAAACATGAAAAGAGCGCTCCCATATTGTTTAACAGAGCCTTGCTTTTATTTCGGCAAGAACAAAACTCTAGAAAAGCAAACGCCGCGCTGAATGAGGCGATACAGGAAAATTCTTTTGTCCAACTTTTTCTGTTGAAAAAAAAAGAAACACCTTCTATTCTTCCAAAATTTTACAGTATCGGTGATGAAAAAGAAGGGGTGATCTACGCTTCTCAAGCCTGCCCCGCCTGGAAAAACACAAAAGGCGCGCTGGAATGGCTCTCAAAAGCTTCTCATGAAGATTTTTATTGAATAAAGAAGGTACATTGTGTCGTTTATATCCGTAATGCAATCCTATTCCAGATTTGATCTTGAAGAATACCTTGGAAAAATTTCCGATGCAGATATTCACAAAACCCTGGAGAAAGACAAACTTTCGGAAATGGATCTCCTTAATCTATTGTCCGATCAAGCCATCCCCTATTTAGAAAAAATGGCACAGAAGGCCCAAAAACTTACTATCCAGAATTTTGGCAAAACCATTCAACTTTATATTCCTCTTTATCTTTCCAATTATTGCTCAAACGAATGCGTTTATTGCGGCTTCAGCAAAAAAAACAAAATCGAACGCAAAATTCTGAGTAAAGAAGAAATTGAGAAAAACGCCCTGGAAATTAAAAAAACAGGCATAAAGCACCTTCTGATCCTGACAGGCGAAACACCGCAAATTACCCCAATTGAGTACCTTTTAGACGCTTTTCGAATATTAAACAAACATTTTTCGTCTGTATCCATTGAAATATTTCCTCTGCAAACAGAAGAATACAAGCTGCTTCAGAAAGAAGGTGTAGATGGGCTGACTATTTATCAGGAAACCTATGACATGGCAGCCTATGAAAAATTACACCTTTCAGGCAAAAAAAAAGATTATCTTTACCGGCTGGAAACTCCGGAACGAGGAGCGGAAGCCGGCTTCAGGTCTATTAATATAGGAGCATTATTCGGATTAGCGGATCCGGTAAAAGAAGCTTTTTTCACCGGCCTGCATGCCAGCTACCTGCAGAATAAATACTTAGGTTCGGAAATAAGTGTTTCTCTGCCCAGGCTCAATGAGGCTGAAGGCGGCTTCAAAGCGCTTTTCCCGCTCTCAGACAAAAAATTTGTTCAGTTTATATTGGCCTACCGGCTCTTTTTGCCCAGGATCGGCATTACGCTTTCTACCCGCGAAAGCGCGAATATGCGTGATCACTTGATTTCTCTGGGCGTCACAAAGATGTCCGCCGGCTCAATGACATGCGTGGGCGGATATTTAGAAGGAAATAATGCCCCTCAGTTTGAAATCTCAGACTCGAGAAGCGTCGCGGAAACGACTAGGATCCTGTCAGAAAAGGGATATGAGGCTATTTTCAAAGATTGGCAATAAAAAACATCAACGTCTTCTAGTTTCTTCGAAAATAGAAGTTAACTTGTTGACCGCGTCTTCATAACTGGATTTTTCAAATATTCCCTGACGTATATATTCATTGACTTTATCGATTTTAGATAGGGCATAATCTATCTTCGGATTGCTCCCCTTGACATAGGCGCCGATATTGATCAAGTCCTCCGCTTCCCTGTAAGTGGCCAAAACTTCCCGGAGCTTGTTAGCGCTCTTCTGATGCTTTTCATTCACAACCTCCACCATCAACCTGCTGATACTACCCAGAATATCAATCGCCGGATAATGATTCTTTGCCGCTAGAGCGCGCGACAGAACAATGTGCCCGTCTAAGATTCCTCTGACCGCGTCGGATATCGGCTCATTTACATCATCGCCTTCCACCAAAACAGTATAAAAAGCGGTAATGGTCCCCTTCTCACTGGTACCTGTTCTTTCTAAAAGTTTGGGCAATACTGAGAAAACACTCGGAGTATAGCCTTTTGTCGCGGGCGGCTCACCTATCGCCAGGCCGACTTCCCTCTGCGACATAGCAAAACGAGTAACAGAATCCATCATAAACATAACATCCAATCCCTGGTCACGAAAGTATTCCGCGATAGCCGTAGCAACATAAGCCCCACGAATACGCAAGAGCGGCGGTTCGTTAGAAGTCACTACCACCACAACTGAACGTGCCATTCCTTCTTCTCCGAGGTCACGCTCAATAAATTCACGTACTTCTCTTCCTCTTTCCCCGATCAGGGCAATCACATTGACATCCGCGCTGGTATTCCTGGCGACCATGCCCAAAAGCGTGGATTTACCCACTCCGCTTCCGGAAAATATACCGATTCTCTGGCCTTTTCCAATAGTCAACATTCCATCAATAGCGCGAATTCCTGTTGTGATTGGTTCTTTGATTCTTTTTCTTTGATAAGCATTGGGGGGGGTATTATCGACGGGATAAAAATCATTCACTCGGGGAGCCTCTTTTCCATCAATGGGCGTTCCGTCTCCAGACAAGATTCTGCCCAGCAGTTCCCTGCCAACCGGGATCTCCAGCTTTCTTCCCAGGTTAAGTATTTTTAACCCGGGAGAAATTCCCTTTACTTCCCCCAGAGGCATAATCAACGTACGCTGATTTTTAAAACCCACTACTTCCGCTTTGATCGGACTTGAGCCATTCTGCTTCGTATCAATGATACAGACATCCCCTATAGAAGCAAAAGGACCAATGGATTCTATGGAAATTCCGACAATGTCACTTATTTTTCCCGTTGTTTTGATTGGCACAGAACGACTGACAGAATTTTGATATTTTTCAAACAAATCAGAATGCATTTTTCCCTCTTCACGCTATAGAAGCCACACTTTCATCAGTCTTCTCCCGCTGATTCTGATCTTCTTTTTCTTCTTTCATTTCTTCTTTAACATCCAGGCCTTTTGCCCTCACTTTCACTGGAATATAAAACTTAATTTGATTTTCTAATTCTTCCAATTGAGTAGATATCTTCGCGTCTACTTCACCCAGGTCTGTTTCAATGAATACCCCTCCCCTATCCACAGAAGGATCCTCAAAAAACTTCACTTCCGGCATTCCTTCAATCATCTGAATCAATTCATCTTTGTGGTTCAGGGAATATTCATAGTCCATCGGGTTAACATGGATATATACTTTCATAGCGCCTCGTACAATTGAGAGCGCCTCTTTTGTATTATAAATCACTACATTCTCTTCTTCCTGCGTAAGCTTTTTTACGATCTTCTTCACCATAGTCAAAACCAGATTCATAATCTGACGCTCACTGTGAACCAAAATCCTTTCTCTTTCCTGTATCGTCGCTTCAATGATCGAGCGCAGCCTCTGTACCATACTCACCACTTCAGCCTTTCCGCTCTCAAAGCCTTCACTTCTACCCTGGTCCTGGCCTTCTTTATAGGCTGCTGATTTTATACTTTCCGCTTGAGTCTGTGCTTCTTTTATAATCTGCTCGCCATTTTTTTTCATTTCTTCAAGCATACCCTCAGCCAAACCTTGCTGATCCTGGATCACCTTATCCTTTTCATCTAAAGATTTTTTTACTCTTTCAAAAGCGCTTTTTTCGGCTTCCTTTACCACTCTTTCTGCTTCCATTTCCGCTTTTATCAGCATTTCATCCGATTCTTTCTGTACCTTTTCGAGCTTTGTCGCCATATCATCTTCAAGGGTTTTCATCTCATCCCTTAATTCCTCAATCCGCCGGGTAGATTCATCCTTTTCCTGTTCTTTTGTTTTCTTAAAGACCTTCGGCGCTTGAATTATAAACCGAGCTTCCTCCATGCGGTATTGCCCTACCCTGAGAATTTTACTTCGGATCCCGCTTTCAGTATAACCCATATTCTATTCCCTCAAACAACAATTTCATCTTCAGCATTTCTAGAAAGAACAATTTCACCCTGCTCTTCCAGTTTACGGATAATATTCACAATCTTCTGCTGAGCCTCTTCCACATCCTTAAGCCGGATAGGCCCCATATATTCCATATCTTCTTTTAACATTTGAGCGGCGCGTTTAGACATGTTTCGGTAAATTTTATCCTGAACTTCAGGGTCAACGGCTTTCAAAGCCTTTGCCAGATCAGACGTATCCACATGCCGGAGAACTTTCTGAATTGAACGGTCGTCCAGAGTAATAACGTCTTCGAAGACAAACATTTTCTTCTTGATTTCTTCAGCCAGATCCGGATCATCTTCTTCCAGAGCCTCAATAATATTTCTTTCAGTCGAACGGTCAGCGTTATTCAAAATGGACACAACCGCATCAATACCGCCCGCGGAAGTATAGTCTTCGCTGGCCAGAGTAGAAAGCTTTCTTTCCAGTACTCTCTCCACTTCCCGAAGAATTTCCGGCGAAGTCCTATCCATAGTCGCGATTCTCTTCGCAACGTCCGCCTGTATTTCATGGGGCAATGCGCTGATGATATGAGCCGCCTTCTGCGCATCCAAGTATGAAAGGATCAAGGCGATAGTTTGAGGATGTTCATTCTGAATAAAATTGATCAGGTGCACCGGGTCAGTTCTACGGATAAAGTCAAAGGGCTTGGTCTGCAGGGAAGAAGTCAAACGGTTAATAATATCCACCGCTTTCTGAGTACCCAGCGCCCTTTCCAGGACTTCTCTGGCGTAATCAACACCGCCATTGACAATAAAGTCCTGGGCCATCATGAGTTCCTGGAATTCCATCAAAACGGCATCACGCTCTTCGGATTCCACTTTATCAATTCTGGCTATTTCAAAAGTTAATTCTTCTACTTCATCTTCTTTTAGATGCTTAAAGATATCGGCTGAAACTTCTGGCCCAATAGAAACAAGAAAAACAGCCGCTTTTTCCCTTCCAGTAAGAGTTTTTTTCTTGTCCCTTTTCCCGGGCTTTCCACCCGCTTTTTGCTGCGCTGGGGCAGCCATCTGCTCCGTTTTTTCAGGCATAACTCCCCTCCCTCCTACTCTTCTGCCAGCCAGGTTCTAATGAGCCTTGCCACATCATCCGCCCGTTCACGGGATAAATTGATAGCGTTTTCTAAAAGCTCTACCCTCGCCTTTTCCTCAATAGAAAGCTCAACCGTAGCCGCCTCTTCCTCGGCAGCTCGAAGCGCTGCCTCACGCATAGCTTGCTGCTGCCTCGCGATTTCTTCTTCCCTGAGCCTTCTTCTCTTTTCCAATTCCCTTGCGATCCAACGATAAAGCAGAGTCGCTAAAAACAAGAAAAATAAAACAATAACGGAAGCAAAAAGCGTCCTGCGAAGCTGAACTTTTCTCCTGATGCCTTCATCTTCTTTTTCAAACTCCTTGTCATGCGAAAAAGAAATGGAATTTACAACAACATCATCCCCTCTTTTAGCGTCAAAGTTGACAGCGGCTTTTACCCATTCTTCATAATTCTTCAAACTCTCCCTGTCAACAGTACGATAACTCCGCGCAATTCTTCCACCGTTTGTTACTACAGGATCACCGGCGTCTGTGCGTAAAATTTCCCAGACTCCATCAATGGACACCGCTACGGAAATTCTTTTTATCTCGTAAGGAGCTTTTTCCTCATGCACTTTTTCGCGGCTATTTTGATAATTCACAATATTTTCGTCTTTATTATAATGCGTATAGCGGTCCACTTTGTCTTTCAATCCAGGCGGCACATTATTCTCTACACCCGCTGGGCCTTCCGGAATATAGCCGGGCCCGTCAAATTTTTCTGTGGTTTTCTTCTCGCTTACCGGCACATTGACCTGATACTCGCCCTGGTCATAAGATTTCAATGGATCGGGTTTTCTGATTTCAATCGGGACAATCCTATCCGCATCTGTCTTCTTTTTAGTCCAGTCAAATTCTATATCAGCAGAGATGAGAAGCCTCTCGTCGCTGACAGATTTGTTGAGCGCATCTTTTATCCGGGCCACCAGAACAGCTCTTTCCCTTTCCTTTATTTTCAAGTGTTCACGGGCTAGTTTCAAGCCCTCACTCGCATCATCCGGAACCAGCATATCTGACAAAACGTTGCCTTTATTATCCACTACCACAATATTATCTATCTTTAAATTTGGAATCCCCATGGCCACAAGATTCACAATGCCTCTAACTTTATTTTTATTTTCCGCGAGATCGCTGTAAGGCTTTGGAACTATAATCACGGATGCCGTGGTAGGCGCCTGATACTCCGAATAAAGAGAATCCTTCGGGAAAGCCACTTCAATCGTTACATCTTCCACATCCTCAAGCGTCTTGAGATGCCGGGACATTTCACCTATGATAGCCCTCTGCAGATTAACATTCCTTTCAAAGTCGGTAGTCGAGAACTTTTGGGTATCAAAAAGCTCCCAGCCTTTAACATTGTTGGGAATAATACCTTCCTGCCCGAGCCTCATACGAATGGTTCTGCTTTGAGATTCATCTTTGAGTAGAATGTATTTATCATCCTTTGTTTCAAATTTGACATTCCATTCGGCCATCTTCTTCGTTATTCGAGCGTATTCTTCTTGAGATAAAGGAGATTTATAAAGAAGAGAATAGGTAGACTTTGTGGAAAAATTGGCAAGGAACACAAGAAGAATAACCGCACCAAAAAGTATGCCGCCCAAGATTAATCTCTGCACTAAAGTCAGTTTGGAAAAAACTTCCTGCAATTTTTTTAGGATTTCACCAAAATTAGGCATCTTTCCCCTCCTGCCTAAATTTTATCGCTTAGCGAATCATCATGATTTCATTGTAAGCACGAATGGCTTTGTCTGTTATGCTCTTAAAGAAAGAAACGGAAAGCCTTGCCTTTTCAGAAGCGATCATAACCTCATCAATATTTACCTGTTCCGGATGCATTACCATTTTTTCTTCCAATTCGTCTGAATTTTGCTGTAACGAATTGGCCTGATTAATGGTATCAAAAAGAACTTTGGAGAAAGAATCGTTAGGGCCTTGAATCTTCTGAGGAATCTCTCCGTTTTCGTTGAAATGCAGACTATCTGAAGTATTGAGCCGAACCTGGCTCCCTGTGAAAACTGTATTGGTAACAGCCTCCATTTTACTCCCTCCCTCAATAGTAGTAAAATAAAAACTACTATTGTTATATTATGACTTATTTTTTTATTATTGCAAGCTTTTTGCAAATTTTTTTATTGTTTTTTTATTTTCCTATCGCCATTGCCTTCTCAAACATCTGCCGGGAAGAGTTTATCAGTGTTACATTGGCTTCATAACTTCTATTGGCAGAAATCATGTCTACCATTTCCTGCACAATATTTACATTTGGATACAATACATATCCCTTCCACTTACCATTCTGGATCGCATCCGGGTGTGTCGGATCATAAACCATTCTGGGAGCAGCCTCATCTTTTTCGATTTTCATCACTCTTACACCCTGCCCTTCCCTTTTTTCTAAAGACCCCGGCAAAAGGTGAGATTTAAAAGTCATGCTGTCATCTATCGGGCGCAGAACCACACGTGATCTTTGAAAAGGTCCGCCTTCCGTAGTACGGGTAGTAGTAGAATTCGCAATGTTGTTTGCGATAGTATCCAATCTTACTCTTTGAGCTGTCAGGCCGCTTCCGCCGATATTCAAAACTTCAAACATTCCCATTTTTTACCTCTCCTCTTTTACCGCATCACATAGTCAATGATTTTCACATTCCGCGAATATACTTCCAGCATCGCGTTATGAAGCATCGCGTTCTTTGTTGAATCTGTCATTTCTTTATCAATATCCACGTTGTTTTTATCATTTCTATAATTGGAATCAAACTCCACAGCGATTTTTGGCTTTACCTGCCGATAATCAATTTTTTCATCAAAAGAAATGTGCCTCGGATCTGTCATGACAGCCGGAAACTCGGGTTCTCCCTCCGACTCAATGGCTCTGGCTAACTGAGACTCAAAAGTTACATCTGACCTTTTGAAGAAAGGCGTGTCCGCATTCGCGATATTATCAGCAATCACCTGTCCCCGAACAGTCGATGCGTTCAAGGCCATCTCGTAGATTTTCATCTTCTTCCCAAAAGCGTTATCCAATCCATATACCATAAATTCCCTCCGCTGCTTTTTATTTTATCGGAATAATAAATTTTATGATTAGTTAAATTCATAACTATCCCCCCGTCCCCCTCTCCGTTTACGGAGAGGGGGACGGGGGGTGAGGCAGAATAATGCCAATAATTGAAATAAATTTAAAATTATTTCATAATATTACCCAAATAGAGGAATTTATGAAAATAGTAAAATTGAATGGCAAAAAACTTCCCCTCACAAACAACGGTGAACTTTCACTTTTCTTTGTCGGTATCGGAAGCGCTTTTACCAAGACCCTATACCAGACCAATCTTCTTGTTGTTAAAGGAAAAGACCATTTGCTGGTGGACTGCGGCACGAAATGCTCTCAGGCGCTCTATGAATTGGGCTTAGATATTACCGAAATAGAAAACTTTTTGATCACCCATTCCCATGCCGACCATGTCGGAAGCCTGGAAGAAGTTTCTCTTACAGGAAGATACCTTGTCAAAAAGAAACCGACTATGATTATTACAGAGGCCTATCAGCAAATTCTTTGGGACAAGTCTTTACGTGGTGGATGCGGCTTCAGCGACCCGAAGACAGGAAAAGAAGCCTCTTTTGGGGATTACTGGAATATCATTCGTCCAAAGTGGCTGCCGGGGTATCCTCGAGAAACGTGGGAAGCGAATTTAGGGAACATCAATCTAAAGATATTTAGAACAAAACACGTTCCGGACAATGCGAGAAACTGGGACACTTCTTTCTGGAGCAGTGGAATCATAATAGATAATAGAATACTTTTCTCGGCGGATACCCTTTTTGACCCGGATTTGATAGATTCTTATGAAAAACTTTTCCCCATAGAAGTTATTTTCCATGATTGTCAATTTTTCAAAGGCGGAGTCCACGCCTCTCTGGAAGAGCTGAAAAACCTTCCTTGCAGCATAAAAGCAAAAATGATTCTTACCCATTATGGAGATGATTGGAAAAAGTTCGAGAAAAAAGTGAAAGAATACGGCTTTGCGGGGCTCGGAAAGCAGCAAGTTTTTTATCAGTTTTAATCCGCCATTCGGAGCGGCATAGAAATATAAACAAAGTTGTCATCATTTGTCACTCTAAACAATAGCGGGCTACTCTGCGAATTGATAACAAAATCTATCTTTTTATTATTAATTACCTTTAAAAAGTCAGCGACCGCTTTGTAATGAAAAGCGATAGAAATGGGCGCGCCATTATATTCTACAGGGATTTCCTCTTTTGCCACTCCGTAAATGGGATGAACGGTCGATATAACCATCTTTTCACCCTCGACTTCCGCGCGCGCTTTGCAAGTTTCGGGGTCGCTCATTACAGCGACGACCTCGATCGCTTCCAGGAACTTCGACCCGTCTACATTTACAATGTTGATTTTTTCAGAAGGGATCACTTCCCGGTAATTCGGAAATTTGCCGTCTACCAGATTTGAAAAGATATAAACATTCCCAACTTTGAAGAAAGCCTGATTGTTATGAACAGAGAATAAAACTTCCCCGGTAGATAAAATCCCCTGCATCGTTTTAAAAATTCTCTCCGGGATAATTACCTGCAGCGTTACATCACCTTTCTTTTCCTCATATTCCCTGGTAATCACCGCCAATCTTTTCCCGTCGCTGGCGACAAAAGACAGATATCCCTCCACGGCTTCTTCCATATAAGTGCCTGTAAAAGAAGGCTTGGAAAAATCTGTGGAAACAGAAAATTCGGTGCAGACTATCTGCTCCAGAAGTGTTTCCTGCGCAATTTTAATATAATTTTCCCAATTAAATTCACTAAAAATCGGATAAGCCTCTCCCGAAACGCCATTAATATTAAATACTGGATTTTCCAGGCCTTCCGGATGAATCATTATTTCATGCTCGCTTCCTTCTTTCGTACGTATCACAAGCTTATCGCCGGGCATTTTCCTGACCGCTTCCAAAAGCTTCTTGGAAAGAAGAGCGATCTTACCCGCTTCGTCCACGACCCCAGTCATTTCAATCTTGATGCCGTTCTCTCCATTGTAAGAAAGCATCATAATCGTACCGTCATCGAGAGCTTCAATATAAACATTCAGAAGCATCGCAAGAGGAGATTTGACATTAACAATCGAATCCGCCGTAACGAGATTCTTTATAAATTCTTCCCGATTTACTATAAACTTCATAATTCAGATCCCCCTCTTTATATTTCCATGTTCTTAATTCTATGGTTCGCGTTTCTTAAAAGCGCGGATATTTCTTCAAAATTCCTATCCCGAATCAATTCCTTTTTAAAAACCGTTTCTCCCATTCCCACTGCCACAGCGCCATGGGAAAGAAATTGAATCGCGCCTATCAAATCAAGCCCGCCGGTAGGAAAAACTTCTATATTCGGAAAAGGCCCTTTGATTTTCTGGATAAAAGTAGGCTCCATTTCACTAGCGGGAAAAAGCTTCACAAAATCAGATCCCGCCCGATGTGCGTTGTAAATCTCTGTCGGCGTAAACCCGGAAAGCATCAGCATTTTATCTTTGGACTTAACCGTATCTACTATATCGTAATTACAAATCGGACTGACAATAAAGTCCACGCCATTGTCAATCGCCTTCTTAGCGTCCTCTTTTTCTAATACAGTCCCCAATCCAATTATCAGCCCCGGAAACTTCGCTTTGATTTTACCAATCTGCTGAATAATACCGCGGATTGTCATGGTGTATTCTAAAATCTTTACGCCAGCTTCCACTACAGCCTCGGCAATATGTTCTATAACATCAATTGAATCTGTCCTTAATATCGGAACCATTTTTTCTTGCTTGATGATTTCTTTAATTACTTCTGCTTTCATGAAAAATCCTTCTATTAAAGTTTCACTATCTTCAACTTCAAAATTTCCGGTACTTTCGAGAGCAAGTTTTCTATCTCGGTAGTAATGACTGAATCTACATTCAAAAGTATCAAGGCCTTATTCTCCGAAGATTTTCTAGAAACCTGCATGCTCGCGATGTTCACTTTGCGTTCGCCCATAATAGTACCAACCTTGCCGATCACGCCTGGTTTATCCTCATTCGAAATGACAATCAATGTGCCCTGAGGATCTACTTCAAAGAAATAGTCATTAAAGCGTACTACTTTGTACTGATTGTTCGAATAAACCGTACCGCCTAAAATCATCTGTTCCTGATCACTCTTCACCGCCAAAGTAATTAAGTTAGTATATTCTCCGACGGCCTCGTCTTTTTCTTCCACTACTTTTATACCTCTGGACTTTGCCGTGGAGGTAGAATTCACATAATTCACCGTATCGCCTAGAAATCTATTAAACAATCCCTTCAACGCTGCGCGGGTCAAAATGGACAAATCTTTCTCTTCTATTTCTCCGCTGCAAGTAATTCTTAATTCTTTTATCTGTCCCTCAATGCACTGGGAAATCATTGAGCCCATCTTCTCAGATAAAGTAATAAAACCCTTCAACCGGGCGAACAATTCCTTGCTGACAGAAGGCATGTTCACAGAATTCACAATCATTCCATGGATCAAAAAATTCGCGACCGCTTCCGCGCTTTCCACTGCCACATTAAACTGAGCTTCTGATGTAGAAGCGCCTAAATGCGGATTTAAAATACAATTCGGAGCATCTAGAAGAGGGTTTCTTGGCTCAAAAGGAGGCTCTTTGGAAAAAACATCGATCGCCGCTCCCGCGACTCTACCATTCTGAAGGGCCTCTGCCAGAGCCGCTTCATCGGCAATTCCGCCTCTCGCACAGTTGATAATGCGCACGGATTTCTTCATCATCTCTATTTCTTTCTTAGATATCATCCCTTTTGTCTGTTCGGTGAGCGGAGTGTGAAGCGTAATAAAATCACTTTCTTTATAGATTTTTTCGAGCGATGACAATTCTATCCCCAACTGAGCGGCAAGCTCATCAGAAATATAGGGGTCATAACCTAAAATTCTCATGCCGAAAGCACGCGCTCTTTTGCCCACTTCCGTCCCAATTCTCCCAAGGCCCACTATACCCAGAGTTTTACCCAGAAGCTCTACTCCTTTAAAAGTCTTTCTATCCCATTTCCCCTCAATCTTTGTCACAGCATGGGCAAAAGGAATCTTCCTCGCTAAAGAAATCATCATAGCAAAGGTGTATTCGGCTGTCGATATCGTATTTCCAAGGGGAGCGTTCATTACTACTATTCCTTTTTCGGTAGCGGCTGGCACATCTACATTATCCACACCCACCCCAGCTCTGGAGATAACTTTCAAGCCATCAGACGCCTCAATCACTTCCCGCGTCATCTTGGTGTCGCTGCGAATAATAATCGCGTCATAACCCTTAAGCTCTTTTTTCAAATCATCCCCTTTCAGGGTTTCTTTTTCAATAACTTCCAGCTCAGGGTATTTTTTCAATAAGTCAATGCCTTCTTTATCCAATTTATCAGTTACCAGCACTTTAAAGGGCATATTTCCTCCAAAACAATAAAACCATACAGAGGCGCATTCAAAGCACCCCTGTCACAATTAAATTTAAATCCAGTACCGTCAGATTTAACTGACAGTGATAGCGTTTACCGGGCATTGAGAAGCCGCGTCCTGCGCTAATGATGCATCATAATTAGAAAGATTTTTTACCTTTGCTTTGCCGTCAGAAGCCATCTCAAAAAGATCGGGATAAACACCTTCACAAACCCCGCATCCGATACAATTTTCTTGATCAATTACCACAGCCATAACAACCTCCATTCCAAAATATAGTAACATATTTTAATGCTTTCGAATAAAAAAATCAAAAAACGATGTGAAAAGAAATGTAATTTGAATTCACCCCCCAACCCCCTCTCTTTCGCAAAAGAGAGGGGTGCCCGGCAGGTTGTCGCTAAATTAGCTGTTTTCAATAATCCTGATGTAACCGCGGGCTTTAGCCCG
>JAGVOW010000035.1 GCA_020052515.1 Brevinematales bacterium
GAAGGGCGTAAACTAACACCATGATACCAAAAGGCCACAAACCGAAGTGTCCAGAATGTCCGTGAAGTGTTCTCTCTTTCATACAAACCTCCAAAAATTCAATTACGCCATTTCTAATTTAGCCCCGCTAGAAAGACCGTTTCCGCGGGTAAAGTATTATTTTTTCCTTTTTTAAAAACTCTAAACGCACAAAGCTAAAAAATAAATTGCACTGTGCGCAGATTGCCATTTATTATACAACTAATTTTTTGAAATAAAAAATACCTCAGGTATGGTTTTTATAAACTTTCAGTCGGATTTTCATACTCCCCAAAGGAGACACCCCCTCTCCAAATTTGGAGAGGGGGACGGGGGTGAGGCGCCACTATACCCTGAAGAAAAAAAGATAGAGGAAACGAAATCAGTCCATAAGGTGAAACTTTTTCGTGGATAAGATATAATATTCCGGAGGAAAAAATGACGGCAGCTGGAAAAACAATCGTTGTACTTTTATCTCTTGTTATTATTCCTTACTTGTTTGCAAACGCGGCAAATCCGGTCAACTCGGAAGCTTTGGGGTTTTATTCTGACGGAGCCTACCGCCACAGCATAAGCGTCTTATCCAATAAAGGAAGCTTATCCAGCCTGGAAAACTACCTGATGGCACGTGACTTCCAGGAGTTAAAAGAGACAGAAAAAGCTTTGCCCTATTTTGAAAAAGTAAACCTGAAAGATTTAAAAAAAGAGAAATACGCTTCTTTCTTCATCGAAAGCTGCTGCTATTTTTATTCAAAAGCGCTGAGGGAACATTTTGCCCCCTCTCTTGCCTCATTCTCAAATGAAACTCTGGCTCTGCGGAAAATGATAAGTTCTTTAAAGAAAGATTCCATTTACTATCAGGAAGTGAATGAAATTTATCTTTTTTACCTCTGGAAGAACAAAGATTACAAAGCAATTTCCTCACTTGGCGGGAAAGATAAATTGTCAAAAAGTTATCAGGCGCTCTGTCATTTTATGGAAGGAGAAACAAATACCCTGGCTTTTTTATTAGACCAGATGCCTGAAAACCTTTTGTTGACGATTTACCCGGACATCAGCAATCGAATAGAGATAAACACTTTAGAATCCTTGAATAGAGACCAATTATTTAAATTATGGACTATTTCTTTGAATTTTAACCGCTGGAACAGCGCGGAAAAGATTCTAAACCGTTATGAGACCCTCTCAAATAAGGACGAATTTCTGGAAAGGGCAAAAATGACGCTCGAAACCAAAAAAGGCAATAGACAAAAAGTAATCGATCAGCTTTTTCAAGATTTCCAGAAAAACGAGATAAATGAGAAAAAAATCCGGCTCCTCTTAAGCCACCTTTACCGGCAGGCAAATTACACAAGAGCCTATGAAGTCATCCAGAAATACCCGTTTTTTGAGAGTGATATGATTAAAATCCTTTCAAAATCCGGGAGATATGAGGAACTTTACCAGTGGTACCTGAAAAACAAGGATAAAAAAGAATTTCGCGAACAACATCAAAGAGATATTTTCCTCATTCTCCTTCAAAACAAAATAGAAGCCGCGAAAGAGATGCTTCCTTTCGCTCTTGAAAAAAATGAAGATTATTATTTCACCTACATTTCCGCGCTTTTTGATTTGAATGAAAACAAACCGGAAACCGCTTACCCAAAACTGTTGTCGGTGTTATTAAATCATCCCTTCACTTATGAGTGGATTGTCGCGAAAAAATACGAGGCCGGCCTGCGGACAAACTTTATGCCGCTTTATGAAACAGAAATTTTCAATCAGATAGGCAAATTAAAAAAAATGCCTTTGAAAGAAAAAGTCTATCTCTCTCTGGGATTATTGGAAATAGACACCAATTTAACTGGCACAATCAACAAGAAAACAGCTTTCCAGAAAGACTGGCGGAAATTTCAAAATAGCGTAAAATATTATTTTGCCTTATCAGAAAAAAATTTTTCTAGTGGAAATTACTGGATCCAAAAAAGAGACCCTTTTCTCATGGGCTGGAACCAGGAACTTTTCCAGAGGATAGAAAAAAATGTTACCAATTCTACGAAATATTACTTAGCTTACCACTACATGGATTGGTATGAAAAAATAAATTTAGGAGGGGAAATCGTTCCCCGTCTTAATTACTTTCTGACAAAAAAACTGGAAGGCAGGCAATACCACCCGCTATTAGAAAAGAAGCTATTTCGGGGGATATATCCTTTTCATGTCTTTTCTACTATTGAGTCGTTTGTATCCAATACAAACGAAAGCCTCTGGATCATTTCCGCCTTCCGGGAAGAAAGTCACTTTAAAAAAGAAGCTCTTTCTTACGCGGGCGCTGTAGGGTTTGTCCAGATGATGCCGGCTACTGCCCAAACAATTCAGAAAAACCTAAGAAAAGAAGATTGGAATCTTTATGACTATAGCGACAACAAATCTTTAGGAATCATTCATTTCCAGCATCTCTTTAAGAAATACAAAGACAACCCATACTACTCATTAGCCGCCTACAATGCCGGCGAGACGGTTATAAACCGCTGGATCAGAAGATATACTTTTACCAATGAGCTCTGGAATGAATTGATAGAATACGATGAAACGAGGGAATACGTAAAAAAAATTGTTCTGACACGGTACTTTTATGATCTCGAGTATGGCGCAAGCCCCTAATTTGATTTATTTTATAGTGAAATTTATAATATCATAAGTTTCCGGGGAGGAGAGAATGGGATTAACTTACACTGAGATAGTATTAAAAAATCCGAGGCAAAGCGATTTAGCTCCAATTACGGTGAATGCCCTCGCAGATACTGGCGCGATGCATCTTTGTATTCCCGAACATATCATGATCCAGTTAAAGCTTGAAGCGATAGACCGAAAAGAAGTTGTTCTCGCGGACGGCGAGCGAAAATTAGTCCCCTATGTTGGCCCAATAGAAATTCGTTTTAAAAACAGAGTGGGGTTTGTTGGTGCTCTTGTTATGGGAGAAATGGTACTGCTGGGAGCAATTCCAATGGAAGATATGGACTTGATCGTTATTCCTCAATCAAAAATGGTGGATATTAACCCAAAAAGCCCGAATATCGCCGCCTCGATAGCAATGTAACATGGATCAGGAAAAATTATGTCCATTTATGAAAATTTTTACCATTTAATGCCGGACGGCACCATCAAGCAAATCAATCCCTTTAATGGCACAGAAGTCTGGTGTGTAGAGGAAAGAAAACGCGGCCCCGCGATCAATGTACCTCCTGAAATTTCTATTCCTTTAGAAAAAAGAAGCCCCGAAGATTATTGCCATTTCTGCGAAGCAAATTATGATTTCTGCACTCCGGAAAAAGCAAGGGTTTACCAGGATAATGAGGGGAAATGGCAGAAGTTTTACAATATTTCTCCTGAAGAATTAAATAGTTTTTCCGCTGACTTTAGAAGGGTGGGCAATCTCTTCGAAATTGTCACTTTTGATTATTGGGTTAAAAACTATCATCATCAATTAAATAAAGCCGAAAAAAAATGGAAAGAAGCCTACCTTTCCTCCCCTAAGGGCTATGAGCACGCGATACATATTCTGAAATTGAAAATGCTGCGGCTGGGGATTGATTTTAACGACCTTTCAGAAGAAGAAAGGTTGAAAAAAATAGACCCCTTCTTCGGCGGCTGTCATGAACTTATCATTGGAAAAAGGCATTACAAAAAAGACGCGTCTTTCAGCCATGAGCTCTGTTCTTCAGGAGAGCTGACCGCTGAGGAACATTTTCAGTACTTCAAATTTACTATAGAAAGTATTGTGGATATTTATGAGCAGAATCCTTTTGTGCGTTATGTCAGCGTTTTTCAGAACTGGCTCCGGCCCGCGGGCGCCTCATTTGACCATATGCACCGGCAATTAGTCGCTCTGGATGAGTGGGGGGCCCATATGGAGCGTGAAATCTGTGAGCTTCAGAAAAATCCAAATCTTTACAATGACTTCGCTATCAATTTTGCCGTGTACAATTCTTTTCTCATCGCGGAAAATGATTTTGCTATCGCGCTTGTAGAAATCGGCCACCGTTATCCCACTATCGCGATTTACTCAAAAAGTGAAAAAAGCCGCCCATTCGAGCAGACAGAACAAGAAATAAGGGGAATGAGCGAAATAGTCCACACCATTCATACGGTCATTACCAGCCAGACAACCTGCAATGAAGAGTGGTACTACGCTCCTTTTGACTCTATTTCTCCTTTACCCTGGCACATTTCTATTAAATTAAGAGTGCATACTCCCGCAGGCTTTGAAGGCAATACAAAAATCTACATTAACCCTATCAGCCCTCAAAAACTAAAGGATGAAATAGTAGAGGCCTTGTATGAAAAAAGATCCGCCGGATCGCTAAGCCCAAATATTCGAATAGGAGATGAAATTTCGCGAAGGCCGAATATTTTGAATTATTATAAAGCCAAAGTCCTGGATACAGTCAAATGATCGAAGTATTTCTAAATGTATTAGTTCCTGTCTTGATTATCTTTTCTCTGGGTTATTTGCTGGGAAGGTTTTTTCATATTGAAGTCAGGGCTTTATCCACGCTTTCGATCTACCTGCTGACTCCGGCGCTTGTATTCCAGGCCCTTTATCAAAATGAAAATATATTTAGCTTAGATTTTCTCAAAATCTTCGCGGCGGTTACTATTGTTATTGTATTCACATTAATCAGCGTAGAAATAATTTCCCGGATATTCTCTTTTCCCAGAAGTTTTAAAATTGTGTTGATGCTCACCCTTATCCTTTCAAATTCCGGCAATTTCGGCCTGCCAGTTAATGAATACGCTTTCGGCAAAGAGGGCATTTCCGCCGCATCGCTTTTATTAGTGATTTATGTTTTTTATACTCACACATTAGGAGTTTTTTTAGCCGCTTCAGACAAAAGCGACACAAAAACAGCGTTACTGGGCATGCTTAAGGTGCCGGTATTTTACGCGCTCGCGCTGGCCTTAATATTACGGGCTTTCCACCTGGAAATTCCAAAACAAATATTGCTCCCTATTCAGTCCATCGGCCTGAGCGCGATTCCGCTCAATCTGGTATTAGTCGGAATTAATCTTTCGCAAATTGTTGTAAAAAGGAACTTACTCCTCACCGTTTCTTTGATTAGCCTGGCCAAATTGATACTGATCCCTATCTTTGCCTTCTTTGTCCTGAATATTTTGCAGGTTCAAGGTATTCTTTTCAAAACCAGCATGACTCAAATCGCTATGCCTTCGGCTGTCTATTGTTCAATTTTAGCCAGTCATTATGGAAGCGACGGAAAATTAGCGAGTGAAATTGTGCTGGTTTCACTTTTACTCAGCATCATCAGTTTAAGCGGAATTATATTTATGCTTTTAAAATAGCCTCATCCCTGTTACGTTTTTTATTTTATTTCCGATAAATATAAATGTAAAACACAGGAGTCGAAGATGGCATTGATAGAATTTCAAATTCCCACAAATATTATTTATGGGAACGACAGCCTTCAGAGGCTTGCGGAAATAGCCGCTCCCAATGGAGAAAAGGTTTTCATAGTCGCTGAAAAATCCCTTTCAGAAAAAGGTTTAACCAGCAAAATAAAAAGGCTTTTAGAAGGATACGCTTACGACATTATGGTCTATGAGGTCCCCAGCAAAGCAAATACAAAAGAGCTCTTTGAAGGCGTCAATATCGCGAAAAACGGAAGAGCCGATGTAGTGATTGGCCTTGGCGGTGGAAATGTACTCTCTGTCGCAAAGTGCATTGCCCAATTCAGTACTCAAGACCTCTCAAAAGAAGAGCAAAAAAGCCACCGGCGTTTCACGATAAAAAAAGTACGCTATATAGAAATACCTTCTATTCAGACCCTCTATTGGGGAATCATGCCGGTTTCTTACATTATTGACGAAACAGACAAATCCAGAAAGCCTTACGTAGACAAGGATTCTCTCGCATACGGCCTCATTATAGACCCTGTCATCACAGAAGACGTACCGTTGACTGATGTGATTTATTCCGGATTGGAAGCTATTTCCTATTCTTTTGATGCCTATATCTCCAAAAAGTCAAACCCTCTTTCTGACTCATTCAGCTTAAAAGCCATTGAATACTTAAGCGTCAATTTGAAAAGGCTAGCGCTGGAACCTGCTAACACAAAAATAAAGGGAAATCTCAGCATGGGAACATTGCTTGCTTCTCTAGCGATCAACACTTCCTCTCTGGGAGCTTCCGCCGCCTGTGCTATGGCCCTGGATACAGTAGCAGACTTTCCTATGTCTATGGGTTCCACTATTATTATGCCTCATATTATGGAATTTAATTTAACTGCCGCGGCAAACAAGTTTATTCAGATTTCTATGGCTCTCGGAGAAAAAGTAGCGGACATTACCGTGATTGAAGCCGCTATTATGGGAATAGAATCTATCCGTAGAATGATGATGGATCTGCACATTCCTCAAAAATTGTCCGATTACAATATCACTCCTGACAAGCTGGAATTAGCCGCGCAGCTTGCCGCTCAGTATGACTTTTTAGGTTTTATCCCGCGCCCAGCCGGCAGAAATGAACTGAAAGAAATATTATCCGCCGCGGCTTAAAAAATGCGGCTTTCCGATACTTTTATTCTCCACAAAGGTTTCTCAAATCCAGAAATCTCATTTGGAACAACAGTCAAAGGAAAAGACCTTAATTTCGCCCTGCACACGTCTGAAAATGATAGAGAAAGAGAAATAGCTTCCCAAAACAGGGCAAATCTCCTGAAAAAACTGAATTTCACAGGCCTTATTACATTAAACCAGACCCATTCAGATAAAATCCATTTTATTCGCTCCGGCAACCAAAAAACCTATCTGAAAAACCCTTTAACAGAGGGAGACGGCCTGCTGACTGATTTAAAAGGCATATTACTGGGCGTTTTGACAGCGGATTGCGTCCCAATTTATTACGCTCATAAAGATTTTTGCGCTATTGTCCATGCCGGCTGGAAAGGAATAAAAAATAAAATATTCCTGCAAATGATCGAACAGATTAGAAGCGCTTTTCACGTGCATTTAAATGAAATAGAAATTTACATTGGGCCTCATATCCGCAGCTGCTGTTATGAGGTAGGAAAGGACGTGCTAAAAGAATTTAACACTCCTGTTTTTGAAAAAAGGAACCAATCGATTTATCTAAATATGGAAGCTATGATCAAAGAAGAATTGATTGAATCAGGGATTTTCCCTGGCAACATTAAAAACATCTTTATGTGCTCAAAGTGCAGCATTAATCCATCATTTTTTTCTTATAGAAACGGCAATCAAAAAGAGAGAATGCTTTCATTTGTCGGCAGAGCGGCCTAGGACTTCCTGTAAAGAATCCCAGCATACTTTATTTTCAAGTCTCATCTCAAACATAGAGACTAAAAGCCCAGCGGCATCAAGGTCAGTCTTACTAAAAACGCCTTCTTCTGTGTCCTTCTCCGAGAAATTGACCACTCCAACAATTTCTTCCTGCATAATTTTAATAGGAAAAAGCATAATAGATTTTTTTTTGTATTGAGAGCCATTTTTGCGGGCAATCTCAGGATGAGTTTCCACATTAGTCGCGTACATCCTTTTTCCGCTTTTAAACACATGCCAGAGGAGGCTATCTTTTGAGTCCATATTTACACTGACTTTACCCCCATGCTCTAATTGAAACCCAGTATGATTGACCAATTGAAGATTTTTATCTTCAGGATCGTACATAAAAATTGAAATTCTTTTTGAAGCCGTCAGGCCTGTAAAAGTTTCTATCATTTCAGATGAGAAAGGACGAATCAAAAACATTTTTGAAATGCCCTGCAGCAAATGTTCTTCACAATCTCTCCTGATTTGCTCAGTATTGACAGAAACTAGCGGCTTTATTTCAGAAGAATTCTCTACAGGCTTCATTACTTTTGACGGCTCTATGGCCCTGGCAGAAAACAAATTGATAAAAGCTGTAATAACTATAGAAGCAATCAAAAAGAGGGCAAACAAAAGAACTTTGATATTAAACAATGTGTACTGAGCGCTTTCATTATGAGAAGGCAAAGAAGAAAAATCCTTATAAAGAAGGTATGCCCAAACAAGAATAACCAGAGCAACTAAGACATCCAGAACCACATTCATTGCCCTTTTCGCAATCCTCATAAAACCCCCTAACTCACCCCGGCCTACATTAAAAAACTTGAGACTTCATCACAATGATAAAAATTTATGGATTCCACACCCTCTATAGCCCTGCTTGCTTCAACAGACAAAGAAGACGTAGACACTAAAACCAGACGATTGGCCTGCAAATTCTTGAAGGCCGCCATAATACCCATTATGGAAAGATAGCCGATGGGCTCTTTCCATCTTCTGACACTAAACAACACTCTGGAATCCCTTCTAAATTTCTCCTGACAGAGCATATCGATAGCCTGCCCTTCCGCATAGGCCATCTGGTCAATCTTAACCGCTTGATTAATCACCTTAAATCCCATGTTTTCCGCGAGTTTTAAAGACGTTGCGAGAAACTGCGCAAAATCCGCATTCATAAATTTCTCGCAAATATCTTCTGAATCTTCTTTTAAATAATCCGATTCATCTTCTATCGACAAGTCTTCTTTATGATTTCCCTTTTTGAGTGATTTAATATTTTCTTCTGAATATTTTTCCAGAATAAGACTGGGATCAAATTTTATCTTTGGCCTCGGGCCAAAAAAGTCCCATAAAATTTCCTTTTTTACAAACCTATCCCGCCATTCATCGAAAATTTTCCCCAACTCTTTTTGCGCTTCTTTCGCCCGGCTTTCCACAACAGAAAATTCAGATTCCGATTTTGATCCTTTGCTTCCGGTATACAAAACCCTGTCTTTCTCTTTTTTCAGCCTGTCTAAAGACGACACAAGTTCATAAACATGGCTCTGATTTTCTTTCACTTTTCTCTGATTTTCCACATCCATTTTCTCTATATCAACATTTACTTTAATATTCTTTTCTATTTCTTCTAAAGCAACATCATAATAACCCTGCCAGATCCGGAAAAAAATATAAGTCATTGAAATTTCTTCTTTAAAATCATCGCGATTGATATTTGTATTCAAATTTCTCATTTGCTGGATCAGGTCCCTGACAGTATCAAAATTCTTCGCCCTGAGATAAACCAAAACCAGCATCTTTACGGCAAAATAGAACTGTTCTGAATTTAAAGAAATATTATCCGAATTGATTAAATCTTCTATCAATTCCCTGCATTTTTGGTCCGCTCCCATTTTTAAATAGATATAAGCCAGTATAAACTTAATTTGAAAATCGCTCGAATTTATTTGATTTGCTTCTTCCAGCAAAGAAACCGCTTCCTGAGTCTTGTCTAACATTAAGTAACAAAAACCATAACTCTTTAAAAAATCCGCTTTGTTTTTCATATGTTGCAGGCCTTTCTCAAAAAAAGGAAGGGCTCTGTGAAAACATTTCTGAGAAAAAATGGTCATCGCTATATTTTCCAGCACGTCTCTTGAGGATTGAATCATCTGGTAGGCCTGCAGTAGAAAATCCAGCGCTTCCTGGTCCCTGCTAATTTTTAAATAAAGCAAGCCCACTCGCCGATACAGCTCAAAAAGAGTAAAAAGATTGGATTCTTTTCCAATATCTATAAGCTTGGTATAATAACCGATCGCTTCCGGATATTGGCCTTTCTCTTCATTGATATTTCCCAGATGCCACAAAGATTCCACGTCATCTGGATTTTTCCTGAGCGAATTCATAAAAATGGAAAGCGCTGTATCCAGATCTCCGCTTTCCACCGCTTTTTCCGCTCTTTTAATTTTTAATTCCTGCATTGTTGAAAATAGATAATACCCCACTAAAAGAGCCAATGCAATTATAATGACTATAAAATCCAATCCCTGCCTCCGGTTGGAAAAACATTATTGATTGGTATTCGTACTGGTATTGGTAATACTTCCTGGCCCGCTATTAAGCAGCTCATCTGATTTCTCTTTTTTACCCATTTCGAGGTAAAGCTGCGCAGCTTTTTTAATAATCGCAGGATCTTTCTTTATTTCTAAAGCCATTAAATAATTGCTCAATCGTAAGCTTTTATCTGCCGTATTTTCTGCGCTCTTTACATAATCTGAAAAAGACTTTTCTGGGTTATATGAAATATCCAGCTTGAAATAAGCTTTTAAAAGCTTTCTCGCCTCTTCCGCGCTTTGTCCCATAGGATAAATTTCAATCACATTCTTGAAGCTTGACTTAGCGTTATTCATCTTCGCGCTTTTGTAATATGCTTTTCCGGTTTCCAGCCAATCCGCCGCGAAAGCTTTTCTTTTTTCCGGAGATAAATCTTTGTAAGATTTTCCGCTAGATTCCCCAGAGAAACCAAAAATAAAAAGCCCGAAAATAAACAATGGAATAGCAAAAATTCTCATATTCACCCTCCTTATATATTGTAACTTCAAAAAAGCGACAATAATTATTGCCGCTTGTCATTACTATTATATTTTATAACCATTTCTGTAATATGTAAAACAAAATAAAGAATATTTGTAAATAAACTCAGCCAGATTATAGGCGCGGTTAATTAACCGCGCCTATAAAAGTCTCTTTACCTCTTCTTCTATCAACCTTAAAGCCCTCTGTAGCTTCTCTGACTCGGTAGACTCTCCGATTACTCGAACGACAGGTTCCGTGTTGGAAGCCCGGATATGCACCCAGACGGGGGAAGAATCCTCTTCCCAATCCAGGCGAAGCCCATCCAGCTCATTGACTGACGCAAGAGGAAATTTTCCCTTTAAAGCTATAAAAAGTTGTCCCAGATCACCGTTAAAATGGAATTTTTCTTTCACCATAAAGTATTTTGGGAAATTTTTCACCACTTCAGAAAGATTTTGTTCCCTTCTCGCCAGAAGTTCCAGAATCAAAGCGATTCCCGCCAGGCTATCGCGCGCTTTATTCATAGCGGGATAAATAACCCCGCCATTGCCTTCGCCACCAATGAGCGCACCAAACTGATCAATCCCTTCCACCACATTCGCCTCGCCGACTTTTGTCCGGTGGCATTTGACACCATGCTTCCGTGCGATTTCGTCGCATAGAAAAGATGTCGACATATTGACTACAATATCGCCCTTTTTCTGAGAAAGCACGGCTTCCAGAGCCAATCCCAGCGTCATTTCCTCGCTTAATACTTCTCCCTTTTCGTCAACCGCGACCAATCTATCCGCATCCGGGTCCTGGGCAAAAGCGATAGCCGCTTTTGCCTTCAAGACAATTTTCTCAAGATGCTTTAAATTTTCACGATTTGGCTCAGTTCCTCTCTCAAAGCGCCCGTTTATCTCACCATGGACCAGATGCACCGAACAACCTAATCTTTTCAAGAGCTTTTGAGTAATAAGGCTTCCGGCGCTATTGACCGGATCCAGTACAACCTTAAATTGTTTCTTTTTGATTAGCGATACATCTGTGAGCTTTAGTATTTCTTCGATATGCAGTTCTGAAACTTCATCCGACAACTGATAAGTTCCTATACGATCAAAAGAAACCTCTTCTAATTCTAGAGAAAGGTTTTTCTGTATCTGTTCAACGTCTTTTTCTCCGGTAAAAACGCCGCCCTTTTTTACAAACTTCAGGGCATTCCATTCGATGGGGTTGTGCGAAGCGGTAATAATGATTCCACCGTCTAATTGCAGCTTCCGCACTCCGAACAAAATCGTAGGCGTAGGGACAATACCCGCGTCTATCACGGAGAGTCCCAGCGCGTTTAAAACACTGGAAACATAGCGAGTAATCAAGTCCCCCGTCGGACGGGCATCGCGGCCCAGAAGAATGGTTTTCCCGCCGGCCTCACGAATAAAATGCCCAAACGCCTTTGTATACAATAAAAGACTTTCTAATCCCAGGGAATCCGCCCAGATTCCCCTGATTCCTGAAACGCTCACTTTTAATAGAGACATGGTAAAGACTCCTTGTTTATTTCTTCGGCGCGGTTTTTTGAGCTTTTTTCGGCACCGGAGCGGGTTTGGCCTCTACCATATTAGTCTGGTTACCATTTTCCTTTAATACCGGAGGAAAATTACTTTTCACTGTCTGAGCAGGCAAATTAGTCTCATGTTTTTGCGGAATTTCCATTTGGTTCGATACAACCAGGGCATTGGTATTCGTCACCGGAATAATCAGCATAAAATTAGTCACGATAGACTTTTTGTTTGTGGTTATGGAATTGGTAAACTCAAAATTCGTGAACTGATAATGAGACACTATAAAATTTGTCCCCAGATAATTGGTAAAGAAATAATTAGTCACTGGAATTCTTTTTGCTATAATATTGGTCATGATATAGTTTGTGCCTGGAAAATTCGTCAGTATGACATTCAACCCTCGGTAATTTGTCGCTATGTAATTTGTGCCCAGATAATTCGCCAATAAGTAATTTGTGATTCTATTATTGGTAAAATGGAAAACATAATTTGTCAGCCAGAGATTGGTAATGTGCTCTGCTTCCTCCATCATTTTCTCTTCCATTTGCATCTCTTTTCTTTCCGCTTCACGGTAAGCAAACGCGCTATTCGGCAGAAGAAGCTGATAGGAAAGCGCCAGCGCATGGCGGATAGCGCCCATATTAAGGCCGAAATCGATAGTGTAGTCGAGATTGATCTGATGAGATTGGCCAAGAACGTACATCAGCCCAATTCCGCCCGAAAGGTCTAAAGAACCGGTCAGCGTTAAACCCAATAGATTTAAAGTATCTCCCACCTTTGTCTGCTGGTAAATCGCCCCCAGCCTCACTGCCAGAATTTCGCCTTTAAATGAATTTTTGATAATATCTTGAGCAGTCAACTGCTTAAACTCAAAGCCCAGATTCCAGGAATTGTCCGCCTGCCTATTATCATTTGGATCCCTGCCATAGCTTACATAACCAAAGCCCAATTTTGATTTTTTCAAAACAGATAAGATGTCCCCTATTTCCCAATTTACTCCAAAGCGAAGCTCTCCCGGCAGTATATCCTGCCCATCAGCCAGAATAGATATATTAGGGGCAATCAAATTTTTATAAGCAAGCCCCAGCCGAATAGATTGGCTGAAGTCGTAGGTAGCGCCTACATCCATGCCGAAAGAAAGCCTCTGTGTCTGAGAAATATTAGGGTTATTCCTTACATCCACTGAATTTCCCAGCCCAATATCGTAAAGATTGAATTTCACTCCCAGGGAGATTTTGGCACCTTTTGAAATAACATCGTTTAGGTCTTTGGCGTAAGTCAAACTATAAATAGCTTCATGGTAAAATTCCACTGTACTGCCGTCAGAATCAATTCCTGAATTTCCCATCCTGTAAACGCTAAGCCCTATAGCCGCCCTTTTAGTAACAAACGGGTCAGGCCCAATGGTAAATCCACTCCAGAACGGTATAACCGCGCTGAAATTGAGAGTATTGATCGAACTTTCATCGTTCAAAGTGGAATAAGGATTGTCCCAGGAGGAATAAACCTGCAGGCTGCGCGCCATAGAAATAGTTGCTGGATTTAAGTTCATCGTATTAAACCCGTCAAAATCGGCAAAAACAGCATTGCCCATTGCCTTGCTCCGCGGGGTTTCGCCGACATTCTGAAAAGCCTCCGAAAAAGCAAGAGTATTTATCATAAAGACAGCGCCCGCCGTCAAAAAAATAAACTTCATCCTTTTGTTCATATTGTCCTCCTGTGTTTCATTCCCCCTTAAAAAAGGGGGCCGGGGGGTTGTAAAAAAGGCATTTCGCAAACTTATAAGCGTGCTCGGGAAACATCCCCCTACCCCCTTTTTTAAGGGGGAATTTTTACCTCACGACTATAATAGTCCCGCTGTAAGTTTTATCATCGGCTATGATCCTATAAATATAAATTCCACTTTTCACATCATAACCTTCATTGTCTTTTCCGTCCCAATAGACTTCACCCTGTTTATATTCACCGCTTCTATCAAAACTCTTGATCAAATTTCCCCTGACATTATAAATCTTTACCTGATAACGGTCATGAGCCTCTTCAAAACCTATGCTGATTTTGATGTTTTTGAAAGTTCTGTCATCCGCTCTGGGCGTAAAGACTCTCGGATCCGTCTTCACGCTGACAAAACCCGGCGCTCCTTTTATGGAATTGGCTTTGTCGCCAAATATCGCGTAATACTGGTGGAGGTAGCTCACCTTCACGGTTACTGTCTTTGCGCCCTTGTCGACCACACCACCAATCCGGATCCATTCTTTTGTCATACTTCTCCAGTAGTAAATAGCCAGTTTGTCTTCACTCCAGCCCTGCGCGCTGATTTCGGCTGGATTGTAATGAAGGATCACAATAATATCATTCGTGATTTCCTGCTCTTTCATTGAGCCGTCGCTTAGATCCCGCATATCCACAAAATAAAGGGTCATGTTGTCCGGATTTGCCGGAGCTTCTATTGTTTTATTATTCGCCGAAGCCGACTTCATATCGCCGTCAGAGAGATTGGTAACCCAGATGTCAATGGCGAAATTACGCAGAATAGAGTTTGGAGGAATAATAATTTTACTTTCACCGTCATTCTGTGAAACAATCTCTTGATTCTCCGTTGCTCGCGCGTTCAAAGGCGAATGCCTCAGTATATTTGTACCGACATTCGTAACAAAATTGGAGATCACCCCAATCGATGAAAGAGTGATATCCTTATAATTATTCACATAAAGAACCAGGTCATAAGTACCCGCCGGGATAAAGTCGACTCTGTACCTTCCACTGGAATCCGCCGTAGCAATGAGGTTAGCACCAAATTTGTTTGTCTGAATCTGGCTTGTATTCGTTTGAACGACCTTAACCGCCGTATTTAAACTGCCCGGCAAAGCCCATCCAATCAATCTGCCAAAATCAGCAACCTTTATCCAGAGAATATTTGTAGCCTCATCCGGAACGGTTGCTTTCTCATAATAATCGGAACCATCAAATCGGATCATGCCGCCCATTGTCAGATTTGTTTCACTGGAAAAGTTATAAGCCAGATTGAAAGTCAAATTATCCGAAGCCTTTTTATCTATTAGCTTTGTCGAGTAATTTATCACTACCCCATTCGAACCATTGATATTCGTATACACAAAAGGAACATTGCTCTGGGCAAGCCAGCTGGAATAAATGCTGGAAATCTGAAGAATATTGGTGTCAATTGCCACAAAAGCGCTCTGACAGGTCAGGGCAAAAGAATTATTCTGAACTCTGTAAATCACAGAAGCGTTCGTGTCCAATGTATACAATACAGAATTTTCCTCAATAGACATCTGACTGGCGCTGGAAGGCTGATAGAAAGAAATCAAAATCCCTTTATTTGTAGCGGCGACATAGCCTTCAGAACTGCCGTTTTCCGCGTATATCGAATAATAATAATTGCCCATATTTTCAATGTGATAAATCGCGTCAAAAGAAAGTGTGTCCGTTAAAGATGACGCCAGTCCAGCCGACAGCTCATTGGTATAATAAACAATCATCTCATTACTTGCCAGATGAATAGAGACAGCCTCATTAGTCAGGAACATACTGTTAATATTAATAATATTGGTCAGTTCAAAAGGCATGATTATCTTCACCGCGTTAAAAGCGTTCGCTCCTTCACCCAGATTCATAATCTTGACTCTGATATGGTTGGTATCCCTGGCGGCTGGCGCGGAATTAGTCGTAATATAAAACCAGGCCGTATCAAAATAAGAAATAATCTCGGGCGCGGGCATATCAAAAGACTGCTTTAAAGCGCCGCTGCTCGTCTCTCTTGTGTTTCCATAGCCGCTTCCGTTATCCGCATTGACTTTCCATTCGACGTTATTGGTAGATCCTGTCTGCAGTTTATCGAGCAGGCTCAATTGAATCGTATCGCTTTCATTCTTGGACAAACCGCCGCTGTAAGTCACATAAACAAAGTTGGTCGAATTGATGTTACTGATCGCGGCACTTCCCTTCAGGCTGGATGCGCTCACAGTATTGGTATAAATCAACGGCACATCAATGCGTAACGATAAGGTAGAAAGGCTGCCGGAGGAGTTGTTGTTGTAAGTAAGGACAACTGTATTGGAAAAATCTGTGCTGAGAACCGCCGAAGGAGATACGCCCGCGCTGGGAGCGCTGATAATTCTTTCAATAGAGTCGTAAACATTGTCATTGGTTGCGGAATTACTATACATACCGTTTTCAAAGAGGGCGCTGACAAAAGCATTAGTTTCAATTGAAGCTTGATTCGTAAGGTAAAATACTACTTCGTTTGTTTCCTGGCTGATAAAATTGGAATAAGCCATAATGTATCTATTGCCATTCCAATAAGCGTTGGTGACTCTGGAATTAGTCGTTGCCAGAAGGATTCCGCCGTTCGTAAAAATCGATGGGATTGTGACAACGCCCCTTGTAACTTTATTACTTCCCTTGCCTGTGTTGATAAATTTATAGCGCAAAGAAAAATCATTTTGCCCCGTAAAGGCCTCGTTGAAAACTATTTTCGCTTTTACCTGCGGAGAAGGCATAGTAAACGCTAGAAGGTTTGTCCCTCCCTGCACTTCTGACGCGGCGGTCTGCCCAAAGGAAGTGCTATAAATCAGGTTCACATTAATCCAGACGTTAGTATCCCCAAAGTCCAATTGATCCCATGCGGTGATAGACACTACATCATTGCTGTTTGGAACAAAGACATTGCTGGAATAAAGAAGCTCTATGGTATTTGTCCCACCGAAATTGGTAAGGACAATATTGGTTGTCCTGGTTGAAGATACTAAAATAGCGTTTGTTATAAAGGGTGCAGGGAGCGCTATTCTCAGGCAAGAAATATTATTACCGGCTCCGCCTGTATTATTAACCTGCACGGAAAAGCTATTGGTATAATAGGAAGTATCCAGCGTGTTGGGTGTAACCCTGTAATCCGAGCGATAGCTTGGCTGAATGACTTCAAAGGCTGTATCACTGGGAACCAACAAGGCCGCCGGCACAAAAGCATCGGTGCTGGACGTATTAGCGATAAAGGCTTCCCAATTATCCGAAAAACCAGGCAAATTTTGATTGTCAAAAGCATTAAAGCTGATAACGTCAGCCATTCCGGACGCGAGATTGGTATTGGAAGTAAAATACTGTACCAGGATAGTGCCGTTTGTATAAGTTAATAAGCCGCCAATGCGGTTAGAAATAAAAGTTACATTCGTAATAATATCCGTCATTGTATTGGTGTGAGGCGGCAGTATCTTTACCATCTGAATGTTATTCCCCAGCACACCGTAGTTAGTAACAGTAATATTGTATCTTTCGGAAGTCATATCTTTACCTACTGTTTTAGGGCTTACAGCGGCATAAGTAGTAGGATTGGGCAAAAGAATGGCCACAGAATTGCTGCACCCTGCCTTAATCAAAGTGCTTCGATAGCCGCCTCCATCCAGGTAATCAACTGAGACATTCCACCTTGAATTGGTGGGAAAAGAAATATAGTCTTTATTGACAACCAGTTCTATCTCACTAAAATTATTCCCAATAAAAGCATTGCCATAATCAAGAATAATGTTTGAAGCAGACACGGTAGAAGTAAAAACTTTTCCTCCTAAATAAGAAACACCAATCCCATCTGTCCGGTAAGGATAAGGAACATCTATTCTTACTTTTTTTACCGCTTTACTGCGGCTGTCCTGCCCATTAGTAATAATGAGATAAAGGACGTTGCTTACATCCGTTGTGAGGGCGGTAAGCGGAGTAACATTGATATTCGGCTGTTCCGTTGCGTAGGTATTGGAATCGTTGAAAAGGGCATTGCTCAGGGGCTGAAAAAATTCATTTCCTCCGTCCTTAAATCCATTAAACGCTGAAATCAGCCAACTATTGGTGTCCCCTACATTTGTATGAGAATGCACCGTGTGCAGCGTAATACTGTCAGAACTGCCCACTGTCAAGAATTTATTGGTATAGACAACTGTCAAATTGGTTGCGGTAATATTAAACAAGCCGGGCGCCAGGGTCGAATTGGTAGAAAGCCATGAACTTGAAACGGAAACAATAGTATTGGTAAATGCTGGCGGAAAGTTTACCATAGCTTTAAAGAAAACATCCGATCCCGTTCCCATATTGGAAACTGTAATAGAGAAATCCTGGGCCTGATTGGTCCCTATAAAATAAACATTGGGCAAAATACCGCTTCCGCCTTTCGGCTTTGGAATCTCAAAATCAAGCGACCCGGATCCGTTGCTAATAACATTAGTAATAAAAATGCTTTCCCGGTCATTATAAACTTTAGGCCCGACAATCAATCCAACGACATTAGAACCATCCACTTTGTCTACTAATGTAAAATCAATGCTATCGTTTGTCCCGCCGGTAAGCCTCTTGCCGGCGTTCTCGTAACTTACAACCAGAATATTGCTGTAAGCCGAGCAGATGCCCCCAAAAGCCGAACTTCCAGCGATAATAGTATCCACAACTTGCGGCGGCATCACAATGTCTACCCTTTTGATCCTATTGCCCGGCAATCCGTCATTAATGAGCTGACAGGTCAAATTATTGGTAATGGTAGTGGTATCAATAGAAGCGGGGCTGATAGAATAATGTGCTGAAACATAAGGGTGTTCTATTCTGATAGAATTTGTTAGAGTAAAAATACCTGTACCGCAATTGGTAAATAAAGATACGTCATTGGTTTCTGCGGCTGTCTTGTAAACATAAGTACCTAATTCCAAATTGGTAAGCGCCGTATTGGTATTCGAAAAACTATCCCATTCTATTTTATCCAGCGTTTTAATCACCAGCACATCTTTGTCGGCCGGCAGGCTCTCATAAGCCGAATGAAGCAGGCTTCCCCCATCTCCGGTATCCGCGGCGTATTGAATGTAAACCATATTTGTACCGCCGATATTCGACAATACTAGATTTGCCTGATTTGATAAATGACTGCTACTCGCAGAAAGAATATTAGTAAACCAGACAGGCAATACTACTTTAGCGAGCTTCACATTAACGCCCGCGGGAGAGGTATTGTAAATTTCATTGGTGATCGTGTTTGTCATGTCGCTGGTAAAAATCAGGGGGTTTAAAACTTGATTTTCCCCGCTGGGAAACGGAGGAGAAATCAGCATAGTCCAGCTTCCAGGTGAATTCTGGTCGCCTACATAATCTTCTGTGTTTTCGTTGTCAGCATAGACCTGCCAGTAGTTTGTAATGCTGTTTGTATCCACATTTGTAATTCTATGAATGGCTTGAAAAGTAATGGTGTCATTTGAACCCGCGAGAAGTTTATAATTGCCGGTATTGGTATAAGACAGCCAGATAGCCTGATTGGAAAAAACGGCTGAAGTTGAGTTAGTATGACTCCCCTGCCAGGATGAATGAATATTCCAGATATTTGTAAAATCAGGTGGAACAATGATCTTGGCCCGGACAAAGTCGTTGCCAAAATCCCCGCCGTTCAACAAACTGTAGCCGCAGTTCACAATGTTGCTCGCGGCAATCACATTGATAGTAACCTTTGCCGGAATAATGCTTCCATAAGGCTTCGGAGACTTTGATATCAGTTGAATAAACTGCCTGGAATAATTTGTGTTTGTAGTCATCTGCCATGTCGTGCCTCCGACAAAGGCATCGCTATTGACATAAGATTTCCAGATATAATTGCTGATCTTTATGCCCAGAGGAAGGTCTGCCGTACCGTAGGCGCTAAAATTGATCTTATCAAAGCCCTGATTTCCGGCCAGCTTCATGCCGGCGGACGCGTAATCAATATAAATATAATTTCCCGCGCCGATGCCGCTTAAATTATTGGTTTTATAAATATAAGTAGAAGAAAGCGGCCCCAGAATTAAAGAAGAGAAATTGCTCACATTAAAATTGGAATCCGGAACAACTATCGCGGCCGTGCTGATATCAGGAGCATTGGCATTCCGGCTCGTATCAAATCTATAAATAAAAGAGGCCTCCGCTGTGCCTTCATAGTAGGGCGACACATTCACGCTGACGCTCGCATCTGACGCCGGCTGGGTGTAAGTCTTGACCAATAAAGCGTCCGTAAAAGCGGGAAAAGCTTTTTTTCTATCGGTAGTCGCGTATTTAATGCCCGAAGAATTGAATACAAAATCCTGCCCCGTATCCGCGTGCTTGATACAATCGGCGTATACCTCGAAAGTATCGCCTACCGCGTTTGGCACAGCGGGGGTAAATAAACTAAAGCTTACTTTCACAACAGAATTGTTATTGGTCACGATCTGATGCGACGCGCCAGACGTCATGTTAAAGCGGATGCGCAATTCGCCGCTTGAGTTAGTGAAAATCGCGCATTTCCCCGCGGGCGGGTTGAAATTAGCGTTGGTATTGGTCAAAACAGCGTTTGAGCAGGAGGCGCTGTAGATATTGGAAACGCTTATGAGAGAAAAATTCCAATTTGATATAAAGCTGGCTGGTTTTTTGAGGGCTATTTCCCCTATTCCGCTGTCATTCGTGGAACCCATCTGGTTGGTGATAAAAACAGAAAAACTGGCAGAAGCTCCCGCTATTACTCTCTGCGGATAAACCGACGCCGCGAGATTGCTCGCCACTGAACGGATGAGAAAATTTCCCAGCTCGGTGTAAGTATAGGTATAAGTAGGCCCCACATTTCCCTCAGGAGTCGGCGATTCAGCCGCGAAGTAAGCGGCCAGGTTATTCGCCCAGGCAGTAGAAGTTTCCGCGAATTTGATCCAGGAATTCGAAAAGCTCGCCGGATAGCGGCTCAAGGGGTCAAAATTGAGGTAAATAACCGCCTTTGATCCATTATGGGTAATCCTGATGCCCAATTCATTAGTCACTGTCCAACCATTAGCGTTGTTAAAACTGTATTGACGCTTGTAAAATGTGTTCGGGTTCATCGTGTTGCCGTCAATATCCGTTAAATTAGTCCAGGGGCTGTTGTTCCCATTGTCCCGCTCATAATCATTGAAATAGCCCCAGATATTGTTGCTTCTATTGTTCACATTGTTGTGATTAAAGGCCTTGTCATAAAGAAAGATAAAATTATTAAAGCTGTCGCCAATATTCTGCGCGCCATTATCTTCCACCAGCCAGAACTCTAAAAGGCCCTTGCCATAATTATCATCCAGATTCCCTGTATTATTTGGTGTGTAAGTCGGGCCAGGATCCCGATGCACATAGGTGGCATAGCGCACCGCCATAAAACCAAAAGGCTCCTCCAGGCTCGCGTTCACGGCCTGGTTGCCCAACTCTGAATTGTTCGCCGGCCTGAAAATGGCGCCTTTTCCGGTGTACCACTGGTCGTAAATCGGGTCCGCGTTCGGGTCACCGTATAAAATCAACCTCTGGTTCCCCTGCTGGTTGGATATAAAAAACTGCGCTCCGCCTCCGCTCGTCACATTGGTGGTATTGTCAACTAAAAAATAACGGTTCATGGGAAAATTAAAATTCCAGCCGTTCGCAAGAAGACTGACTGTAGTGCCGCTAAAGTTTTCGTAATAATAAAGAGATTTGGAGAATAAATTGAGCGGAATTTGGGAAGAGAAAATTATAGTTAATATTGAAATTCTGCAAGCTTTAAAAAATCCCTCGAAAAAAACATTTCCTCTCATACCCATCTCCTACCGCACGATGATCACTGTGCCGGAATACGAACTATTGCCCGCGATCACGCGGTAAATATAAATACCACTCTTCACCGGATAGCCGCTCTCATCCTTTGCGTCCCAGGCAATTTCTCCCTGGGTATTTGCGCCATCCCGCTTGAAACTACGGATGAGGCCTCCCCGCAAATCATAAATCTTCACCTGATAACCGGACGCTGTCTGTGCAGCATCCAATTCAAAAGTAATCCTGACATTTCCAAAGTACCCGGATTCATCTTTTGTAGGGGTAAAGACTCTTGGCCGGACTGCCACGTTCTTGATAACACCCTCTTCCGTCTTTCCGCCGAAAACGGCGTATTGATCATGCACATAGCTCGCCTTCGCTATGGCCCATTGATTCACTGTGTCAGCCTTTCCGCCTATTTTAATCCATTTTTTGAGCACCCGGTCCCAATAATAAACCGCGAGATTATCCTCACTCCAGCCCCTGGACTCAATATCGCCCTTGCTGTAAGAAAGATAAAGCGTAGCGTCCAGATTCAGGACCTCTCCCTCCACCGGATTATTATTCAGGTCATAAATCGACAGGCGATAACCTTTCAACCCTGAAACGCTCGAAGGCGAGAGAACCGCCTTGTTTTTATTCAAATCATCTTTCTGATCAGCCGTCAGGTCAAAAAGCCGGATATCGACAGAAAAATCTTTCTTCACACTGCTGGTTGGAAATTCTATTTTAGTCTTATTGTCATCGTAAGAAACCACCTGCTGGACAGACGTGGCTTCCGGTGATAAAGGGGCATTTTGAAGCGTAATAGTCGATATCATATTGGTCGTATTAGATATTACCGTGATGGAAGCCCGGTATGTCCTGAATTTCGAAGAAGTCAATTCCAGAGAATAACCGCCTGCCGGAATTAAAGAAAAATTATACTGGCCATTTGTTTCAGAAAGAGTAGATACCAGCTCGCCGTCAACGTTAGTCGCCAGGGTAGAGCTTCCCGGATAATAAATCTTCACATTCACCTGATAGCCCTGAGGAGAAATATTCCCTGCGACTTTTCCCCAATTGCCCTGCGTAACTCTTAACAATTTTGTATATCCCGCCGAAGCGGTGGCAAACCAGCCGTTTGTGGCCTGGGTTAAATAAACCTGCGAATCCATTAAGAAATTTGTAATGTTGGTAATCGAATAGAGAATATTAAGCGTGATTTTATCCATCCGGTCAAAAGGAATTGGATTTGCTGAATAATCGACTAAAAGATAATTGCTGTTGTTCGGCTCGCTGTTAGAAATGCTCACCACAGAAGCGATCCAGGTATTAGAAACGGAAGATAAGATCAGATTGCTGTCATAGTAGATTTTCGCTTTTGTCAAAGTAGTATTAACGGAATTATTAACAATGCGGTATTCTACTTTGTCGTTAGTGTTAATTGTGTAAATCTCGCTTCTTCCATTGATATAGCCGAACACGCTGATTGCCGGGAAATTCATATAAATATTGAGGGCGCTTTCTCCCCCTTCACCCGCAAAGACAACCAGATTACTTTCAGTGTTCCCGTTAGTGAGGTTTGCCCCCTCTACCAGAACATTTAGATTGGTCGCCGCTTCATAAGTGTTGGAAAAAGCACACCAGAGAACATCTGTGAAACCCGAATTAAAAAGATTGGTTGTCTGATAATCGACCAGAATAACATTGCTGGAAACGCTGCTTAAAGCATCCGGAAAATACTGGTTGCTAAGAACGGTTAAATTAGCAAATCCAGCGGGTAAAGTCAATCTCACTTTTGTAAGTTTATTACTGCCCGTTCCTTTATTCACAACTTTTATGCCGATATTAGTCGCGGAAACAGTCGTATAGAGCTGGTTGCAGCTTAATTGCGCCGTCGCGACAGGCGAAGGCATAACAAAATCAATAATATTTGAATACCCGAGAGCCGGGTCAAAATCAACCCAGGCATAACCATTGTAGCCTCTCATAGAGACAAGCGTGTTGGTACCCCCCATATCTATTTGGTCTAAAAGTGAGATGGACAGGTTGTCATTTCCTCCCGCGTTAATAAACTTGCCCTCAGCTTGATAGTCCAGAGTAATCGAAGAAATCATGCCTTTGATATTGGTACTGTTGATCAAAAGGCTTTGCACAGAAAGTTTGTTGGTGAAGGGAGTACTAAAACTTACCACTACTTTACTGAGTTTACTTAAGCCTCCGCTTCCCGTAATATCATTATTAATGTATACATTGACCGCATTACTGTAAGTGACGGTAGATAGACTGGAAGGGGATAAATAATAAGTCGGAACCGATACAATTCTTAGCTTTTTAGCATCCAGATCTATATCACCAGCGCTCGCGGAATAAGTAGAATTTGAAATAAAACAGTCCATATTGAAATTTGTCTCTGATAGAGTTCCATTGGCAAAACTGAGATAAACCAGGTCATTGCTCGCTGGCTTAAAATTATTCGAGTAATAAAGAGCCAGAACGCCGTTGGAAGAATTGTAGATGATATTCGTAGCAAAAGAATTGCTCGCGTTTCCTGTACTAAAACCAGCCCGGTAAGGCGCTGGAATAGTAATAAAAGCCGCCCATAAATCAGCTGTTCCGGAACCTGTATTGCTGATACTATAAGCAATCGTATAGTTCGTTGTTTTTGTATAAACTTCGGCTGGATTTGGATAGACTATTCCAGCCAGAGCGGAAGGAGAGGGCATATCAAAAAAAAGCGTCCAGGAATGGCCGCCGTAAGGAATGGCCGCCTTGAAACGATTGTCAGAAGTATCATAAGCGGAATCATTAGTCCAGTTAAGATTTGTCTCACCGTAAGAGAGGTTGTCATTGATCCTGAATGTTAAAACATCGCCTGAGCCCGGCACTAAAGGGGTATTATAAACAATGGTAATCGCTTTATTGCTCACAGAAATTGCCGCCGGCATGAGATTGGTGACGATTTGGAGCGAATTCGTATCAAACAGGCCCGGCACACCGGGTATATAAATCCTGGTTTTGGTCAAATTGTTGCCAGAGTCACTCTGGTTGTAAACAGTGTATTTAAAAGTATTAGAGGTAATTGTTGTCCAGATCCTGTTTTCATAGCCGCTGACTCCGCCTATCGCTTCGATGTAAGCGGCGGCTTTGCAGTTTGGTTTGTAAATTATATTAGAAAGGGTCGTGCCATTGGGAACATTAACAGCAATTAAATACTGCTCGTTCGTTGTAAACTCGCCGTTTGTCGCGTTCGCTATTTTGAATCCCCAATTGGAATAAACATCACCGTTGGTAACATTGTCATAACCTATCAGGCGAATAGTGTCTGTCTCAGAAATCTGCAGATCCATAGAAGAAGCGGCGTAGTTCACCCACACATTGGTCCCGTCATAAACACCGCTGACACCTTTTACTACTGAAGTAATAAAACTAATATTGGTAATGGTAGAAGGCGGTGTTATTTTAACCAATTTAATATTGTTGCCGCTAAATATGGTTGTATTCTTTAGATAAAATTCATAAGTATAGTTAGTAAAGTCTTCGGGCACCATTTCTCCTCTGGTCACATAGGCCGTAGCGGCGGCCGGTGGGAATGAAAAATCAACGGTAATGCTCTTATTAGATTGAATGAGCGCGCTTCGGAATCCGCCGCCATCTCCATAATCCACGCTGGATCTTAAAATGGCAGTGTTTGTCCCGACAGCCCAGTTATCATCCAGAGTGAATCGGATGGTGTCCGCTTCACCGGGATTTAAACCCAGCGGGTAATTCGCGAAAACTCGATTAGTCCCGTTTATATTGGTAAAAACTGCCGTACCATTATTTCCACAGGAAAGGTTCGCCGCGTTGGTAAAAGGCGACAGTATATCAATTAAAACTCCAAAAATCTGAACCCCTCTGGAATCACCAATTTTACCATTATTGATCACGTAGGCAAAAGCATTGGTGTCACTGGAAGTAAGAATCCCATTGGGGGAAACAGAAGCTTCCGCACGGTCCACAAAATGAATTACATTCGAATAAGCCGGCAGAATGTCTAAATTGGTTTCCGGAGGGCTTTCCAGACGAAAATTATCCGCTTTTAGATTCCAAAGACAGTTTGTTTCATTGGTGAAATTATTCCGAAAGTAAATGGACAAAGTGTCATTGCTTCCTGAAGGTAAAACGCTTGATAAATAATAATTGATATAAATTGTATCCTGAGGCCCGCTGATAAATATTTTAGCAGCGTCCTGAGAGTTGCTGAGATTCATCCAGAGGTCATAAATATCCAGGATTTTTCCCTGTAAAGCGGTGGGAACATCAATTTTCAAATAATCCAGTTTGTTGCTTCCCCGGCCCCGGTTTGTGATAGAAAAAACAATAGTATTTGTCTTCATGTTTGTTTCAGTAAATAAAACGCTGGGCTCTATCTTATAACTCGCCATAACCGGCGGGTTCTGAATCACAAGGCTCTGGCTTTTACCATTGCTGACGCTCAGGACCGCGCTCTGCCTATTATTGGAAATCATATTTGTAATCACAATAGTCTGATTGTTACTAACTATATCAATAGCGTAAAAAACGACAGTGTCATTTGTGCCGCCGGAAAAAGCAAGGGCATTCCCGTCGATAAAAGCCTGCGCGTAATTCAGGCTAAAAATACCGGTGTTTTTGTCATAAGAAAGATAACTGCTTGTATTGTTCGTGATCAAAGCACTGCTGTAATCCTTGACGTTTGTAATAAAATTAGTCGGTATAAAAATATCTGACTTTAAGATAACATTTCTTGCATTTCCACGGTTAGCTACCTCATAACGCAGTTCATAATAATCATTGGTAGAAGAATCCACAAAGCCATCCGGCATAACCAGAAAACCATCCGCGTTCACAGGGGGGTAAATATAAGAAAGCCTCGCGTCATAAGGAATTTCCACCGCCCTGGTATAATTGGTCTTGCAGTTTTTAGTACTGATCTCAATCTGGGCCATGCTGGGAGTATTGATCACGTTCCAGATCCTTAAACTGACGCTATCCTGTTCAGCGATGGTCGCTCCTGTTTTCGGTTTGAGGGTGTTTGTGTATTGAAGGTACAAAACCGCATTGGTATTCGTTATACCTCCGCCAATATTTGTTCTTTCATTGGATACCACACTCATAGCCAACTTATTGTCACCCAGTAACTGAGCATTTGTAATACCTGAAGGAAATAATATTCTGGCGTTCGTAATCTCATTTCCCTCTTCGCTGTCATTTTTTATTACCAGCACTATATTGGTGATATCCACATCCGTATAAATATGGTGGAAAGTCCTATCCGACACATTGGTTTCCTGATTTGGGCTGTCCACATACCCGAGCGCCCTGGCTGGCGGCGTAAAGAAAGCCATATCCCAGCCGTTTACCGGGTCCTCAGACAAAGACGTCCAGCCATCTCCATTCATATTATCCGCTTCTACATTAGAAACAGAAACATTTGTCAGGTCGCTCTGGGCAGCTACATTGTCCTGAAGAGTCAAATGAATATTATCATACCCATTATTTACAATAAAGTTTGTCGCGCTTCCATTTGTATAATCCACAATCAGATAAATTGAACCGTTCGAAGTAAAAGCAGATGGTGTTCCCAAAAGATCGGAGGAAATATTCGCGGCGTTAGTAAACAGCTCCGGAAGTTTTATTCTGACCAGCTTTATTTTATTGTCTGTTCCGGCAGCCGTATTCTGTACAACAATAGTAAAATTATTGGATACCAGAGTATTGGAAACAGTTAAAGGAGAAATGGAAACTAAGCCGGACGGCGGTTTCTTCCGGGTCAAAACCATCTGAGAGGGATAAAAGCTGTTTGTCCCCGTATTGGTATAATCCCCTGTCAAAGAAGAATAAAATACCGCTGGCCAATAATTGGTAAGGCCGGGATTATTATCCGGCACCGCTGGAGTATTGGTAAAGCGAATGGTAATGGTATCCACGCCGCTTCCAGCGGGAAGGTAGGTGTTATTGCTTTCATAATTGAGCACAATGATGTTGGAACCGTTCGCGTTCGATAAATAGAAAATACCAGGCGTATTGCTGATTCCCATTTTTTCACTGTAAAGATAATTTGTATCAATAGAAAAAGCATTGGTAACAATAATAAAAACTTTTGATACATCCGCGTTGTTATTGGTAGCAAAAAGAGCGGAAACGTTGTAATAGAGAATTCCTAAATCACCTTCATAAACCTTATTGGGGCTAATACTGCTATGGCCAGATGGCCCATTGTAGGTTTTTAATGCCAGAACATCATAATTTCTGAGCCCAGAAGCAATGAGAGGCATATCCACAGCGTTTCCTGCGAATGATTTCATTTTACCCGTAGTCGCCGCCTTTGTCCAGGCAGAATCCGGATATTTTTCATTATTCACATAAATCTCAAAAGCCTTGCCGACGGCATCTGCTGTTTGAAGCGTAGTAAAGTTTGAAACTATTAATAAAATAGCGTTTGTAGCGGCTGTTCCTCCGCCATTATCGGGGTGAAATGTTTCCCCGGAGTTAAACCGTATCTTTAATCTGCGCCTATCGCCAGAACTGACATTTTTCAGCGTTACATTGACATTACCGGCGGAAGGATTGGCGTCAATGCCGTAGGTCCTTCCAAACGTTTTGGCCAACGTCCCTGTACTGGAAATAAAATGAACGCTCATAGCGTTTGTCAGGCCGGCATTAGTCCATGAATAGCCGCTCGGCAAGTCTACATAAAACTCACCCACTCCCGCTTCCTCATTGGTTGAAAAATTGGGCTTTATCCCAAAATAGAGCGCGGATGTCGCCCCGGCTTTCAGCTCCGCCGGGGAAATTTCCGAAACCACATTGGAACAGACACTTCGCACAATAAAATTAGAAAGGCCCAGCTGTAAACGGGAAGTGCCTGCTGACAAACAACCTGAAAAACCATTGTAGTTTAAAGTGGCTATTCCAAGAAAAGGCCTTAAATTATTTGAAAACACAACTGACGTTTTACTCAAAAGATAATATGTATTGCTATAAGCCGCATTATTGCCGCGCGGATTCGGATTCGCGTACCAGTATATATTCTCGCCGTCATTGACAAAACGGAAAGTGATCGCGTTTGTATTGGTAGCCGCGTTGTGGTCCCACTCCAGGATATTTTGAAGGCTATTGACGAGTCCCGCTTCATTACTGGGCCCAGTCAAAATAATCTTAGAATTTGTAAACAGCGCTTCCTGCCAGCCGAAATAAGATGTCGGTGATTTGTCCTGCCAATCCAGCTCACTGATAATGGCTGTCTGGTCAAATTTCTGGCCTTCCATCCCATTGATCGTAGCGCCATTTGTCACGCTGGCCTTTGCTTCCACAAAACCAATATTGAAAACACCCGCGAGCCATGATGCGCTTCCATTGTCATTTCGGAGGAAAGACCTTGTGATTTCAAAACCGACTGGATTTTCTTTTGAAGCGTTCAAATTGCCGTTTGTAAACAGGGCATAAATGCCATAAAGGCTGGTAGTGTATCCTACCGGCCCGGCGGCATAGCCATTGGTCAAAAGCAACTGATTCCCGGCAGTCGTAAAATTAGTCAATTCCGGTCCCTGATCGCCGCCTGTCAGCTGATAAAGATTCGTCCAGACACCCAGAGCCATATTGTACTTTAAATTTGGTATCCAATTATTAGGGCTGGAAAAATTATCGCTCACATAATAAGCTGAAACGCTTTGATTCCAGGAGAAAAAAAACACAAAAAGCGCCGCAAGCCAGCAGGCAAAGCGCATAATTTCCTCCAACCGCAAGAATTAAAACCAGATTCGTCATAAAAAACAAATAAACTTTTTTTTATTGCTTTATAGTATCGGAAATTGTTGTCTAATAGTTTACTTTTAACTCGCCCCGCTACAGATACCATCTCCCCTCTTGGGAGGGGTTGGGGGTGGGTTATCTCGGTAGTGCCAGAAAAACAAAACCCACCCCTGACCCCTCCGCGGGAGGGGAAATGGTTTTGACCGGCTGAATAGTTATTTTCATAGCATTCTTAATTCTAACGACAAGGAAAACAAAAAACAAGCTCCACAAGGTACTGTTGTTATCCCTCTTTCGGTCGGATTTTCTTTTCTCTACATGATATTACTGTATTTCCGGATAGAAAATGAAGTTTATTGAAAAATTTCCTCGAGCAAGGCAGAAATGATTTGATCTTTGGAAATGTTTTTTATGACTTTGCCGTTTTTGAAAAGAACGGCGCCTGTTTTGCCGACAGCCACACCGACATCGGCTTCGGAAGCCTCTCCCGGGCCATTCACCACGCAGCCCATTACAGCTACTTTTAAATATTTTTTAACGTGCTTTGTTTTTTCGAGAAGTTCATTCACGGCCGCTTCGACGTCAAATTCCTTTCTGGCGCAGGTAGGACAGGATATAATCTCAATTCCTTCCTTCCGAAGTCCAAGCGAGCGAAGGATAGTACGAGCCGCTTCTATTTCTTTTACCACATCGCCCGTGATAGAAACCCGGATAGTATCACCAATTCCATCCAGCAATAAAGCACCGATGCCAATAGAACTTTTGACAATAGCCTGCTCATAAGTACCAGCTTCCGTCACTCCCAGATGAAGCGGATAATCCCGAATTTCGGCAAAAAGCCTGTAAGCCCTCACCATTGTGGGAACATGCGAAGATTTCAATGAAACCTTAATTTCAAAAAATTCTAATTCTTCCAGAATTTTTATATGTTCCAAAGCGCTGTCCACCAGCGCTTCAGCGGTGGGATGAGAAAATCTGGTTTTATCAATGGATCCGGAGTTGACACCGATACGAATAGGAATATTTTTATCGCGGCAAGCTTTGACAAGCGCTTGAACTTGCTCTTTATTTCTCAAGTTCCCGGGATTGATGCGCAAAGCATCGGCCCCAGCCTCTATGGATTCTAAAGCTAAGCGGTAATCAAAATGAATATCGGCCACAATAGGAATTCTGGTTTCATTCTTAATCAGCCGGATGGCCCTTGCGGACTCCTCATCTGGAATTCCAAGCCGGACAATCTCGCACCCCGCTTCTTCCAGCCTTTTGATTTCGGCCAGGACTAAAGGAATATTTTTGGTCGGACAGGAAGTCATCGATTGAATAGAAATGGGAGCATCCCCTCCAATCGGAACATTCCCAATGTAAAGCTGCCTTGTTTTTCTTCTGCCGGTCTGATCACTCATACTGCATAGCTTCGGAAAGTTTGAAACGCCCTTCGTAAAGGGCTTTGCCGATGATGACGCCCCTTAAACCCAGCCTTTCATACTCTTTAAGCCTTCTGATATCATCTAAAACAGAAATCCCGCCTGATACAATAATGGGAATATCCGTTACCGTAAGCATAGTCTCTATCGCATCGTAATTAGGACCTTCTAGAGTGCCATCTCTGGTGATATCGGTATAAATCACCTCTTCGACTCCAAATTCTTCCAGCTCCTTTACAATGTCCACCGCGCGCAGTGAGGTTGTTTCTTTCCAGCCGTTTTTTACCACAAAGCCGTCCGCCGCGTCAATAGCGACAATCACGCCATGCGGATCATTTTTGCAGAGCGTCTTGATAAATTTCTTATTCTCAATGGCCGCCGTACCAATAATAATCTTCTGCACTCCGCGATTTTTCAAAGCGCGGATGATTCTATTATCCCGAATACCGCCGCCCACTTCAATTTCTATCTTGACTTCTTCCACAATTCTTTGAATAATGTCCAGATTCTTTGTTTTACCTTCAAAAGCTCCGTCTAAATCAACAATATGAAGCCTTTTCGCGCCCTCACGCTCCCAGAATTTCGCTTGAAAAACAGGCTCATAAGAATAAACCGTTTCAAAATTGGGGTCACCTCGTACCAATCTCACACATTTTTTATCTTTTATGTCTATCGCGGGAATAATCAACATTTTCCTTGCCCCCTTATAAAGCAATAAAATTTTCTATCATTTTTAAACCATTTTTATGGCTTTTTTCCGGATGATACTGAACAGCGCTGACATTATCTTTTGTGACAGCCGAAACATATTCTAAACCATAGACTGTTTTAGCGGCAATGACAGAACTGTCCGAAACAATCGGATAATAAGAATGATCAAAATAAAAATAAGCATTTTCCGGTAAATTGTCAAATATGCCTTTCTTTGTTATTAGCTCTACCTGATTCCAGCCGATTTGGGGAACAGGCAGATTTATATCGAAACGCACTACTTCTCCTTTTAACACACCCAACCCTTCAAACGAACCGTTTTCATAGCTTTTCTCAAAGAGAAGCTGCAGTCCCAAACAAATTCCCAAAAAAGGTTTTTCAGAACGGATAAAATCCAGGATAGGCGAAATAAGCCCAAACTTTTCCAAATTCTTCATCGCGTCTTCAAACGCTCCCACTCCCGGAAGCACTATCTTTTCCGCTAAACGCACATCTTCAGGGGAAGATGTGATTTTTATATTTTCAGCTCCCGACTTCTTAAAAGCGTTATAAACACTGGCCAAATTTCCCATTCCATAATCAATAATACCGATCAATTCTTCTCTCCTTTCTAATTAATTCATATAAGGCTAATCCAGACTTCTTGGATGCACACGCCATAGGCGCGGTTAATTAACCGCGCCTATGGCGTCAACTTTGAATAAAATCTTTCGTAGAAGGAATAATATTTTTCATTCTCTCATCTTTTTCGACAGCCATTCGTAGCGCTCTGGCAAAAGCTTTGCAGGAAGCTTCTAAGATATGATGAAGATTGGCCCCTCTCTTTACCACAATGTGAACAGTAAAACCCATTGAGGCAAACCCATTGAAAAAGACATCCCCCAGCTCAAAATTGAAATTTCCTATCTCCCCTTTGAACTCAGTAAAGTTAGTTACGCACAAAGGCCTTCCGCTGATATCAACGATTACTTCAACCAGGGCTTCGTCCAGCGGAACAGCCGATTGGCCAAAACGCCTCACTCCCTTTTTGTCGCCTAAAAGCTCTTTTACTCCGGCACCCAGCGCTATCCCCACATCTTCTACTAGATGGTGAAAATCCACATGGATATCTCCGCTGGCATCCAGCCGCATATCGATGAGACTGTGCATAGAGATAGTCTCCAGCATATGATTAAAAAATCCGATGCCCGTATTCACCTCATATTTTCCCTGGCCATCCAGATTTAATTTCAATTCAATGTGCGTTTCCCTGGTCTTCCGGGAAAAATCCCCTTTTCTTTCCATAATACACTCCCACCTGGTATATATTTTAAAAATAAAACCAAAAAATCGCAATAGAGAGCCATAATATTTCTATTCTTTCTCCACAATCACCAGAGTCATATCGTCAAATTGACTTCTTTCTCCTGAAAACGCCTTTATCCCGGCGATAATTCCCTTTCCCATTTCTTCCCCACCCTTTTTTCCCTGCTCCTTTAGCAATTCAGTAAGACGTTCCATCCCGAAAAAATCCTCTTCTTTGTTTTTCGCTTCTTTCAGTCCGTCCGTATAAAGAACCATTTTATCTCCTGAAAACAGGCTTACCATGCTCTCCGATTTTAAATACTTATCCAGTTCTTTATCCACTCCCAAAATCAATCCACCAGTAGAGAGCGCCTCAACTTCCTGCTTCTCACTCCGGTAGACCAGAATATCCTCATGGCCAGCACCGCTGAAATAAACTTCATTTTTATTTTCTTCTATCTCGCAGTACAAAAATGTCATGAATTTTTCCCCTTCCATACTTACATAAAGCAAATTGTTTAATGTTTTTATAACTTCCTTTGTGTTTGTTGCCTCTCTAGCCGCAAAATAAAGCGCCGACTTCACCATTGCCATTACCAGCCCAGCTCCCACACCCTTTCCTGACACATCTCCCACCGCGATACCCACCTTATTCCCCTTTTCCACATAATCATAATAATCCCCACCTACTTCCATCGCAGCTTCATTGTACCCAAAAATTTTATACCCCTTGATCTGGGGCGTTTTCTTTGGAAAAAGATGGCTTTGAATATCTTTTCCTATTCTCATGTCATAAGCCAGCCTCTGCCTTTCCAACACATCTTCATGGTGTAGAGCATTGTTGAGCGTAACTCCGATTTGCAGGCCAAAATCCTGTAAAAATCTGATGTCCTGCCTCTTGTACGGCCTTAGATTTTCTCGTTTACCAATACCTAAAATACCTATCACTTTACCCTCGAGCATAAGAGGCACCGTCATATCAACAGCCGTTTCACGGGAAAATTTGAGATAATCTCCTTTGATATCTCTATACTGCGGGTCCGCGTTTACTACATCTTTTTCCAGCACTATTTTATGATCAATGATATATTGGATAACCCTTTTGTATTCCGCGGGGCTGAAATCTTTCAACCCTCTTTGATTTAATAAATCAAGCTGGTAATCACTTTCACTTTCCCTGGGCTTAAGAAGAATAAACATCTTTTCCAGATACAAAATACGATAGAGGTTTTCTGCAATCTTGTGTGTGAGTTCTTTCATATCCAATATCACAGAAAACCGCTTACTCATATTCTGCAGTTCTTTCTCAAAATCGTATTTGCGCCTTTGAAAAAAATGATCAATGTGCGGCTGTACAAATTTATAATAATAGAGAAATAGATAAAACAGAGCCGATATAAAAAGTGTCTTTTGCAGAATATTCAGCTGATTATAGGCATTTCCCGAAAAGTAAAGCACCGCGCCGATCGGAATAATAATCAATGATGTAACAGCCAGCCAGCCAGCGGTCTTATGAATCACGGTTTCAACACCTAACGCTTTGTACCTGATGAAATTGTAGATATTCAGCGTCAGGAATACAGTCACAAACACATAGCCAACAGGATAAACCCCTATTCCATAGGCGGCCAAATAGTCTATCACGGCAAAATACCCAAAAGAATAACTGAGCAGATATATTCTCAGCTTATTTTTCTCTAAAGCGTTTTTTTCCTGCCTGTAAGCAATGATCAGGTTAAGAATGGATTTTACTCCAAACCCTACCCAGAAAGCAAAAAAGAGATGGTGAAGCGGCCCGACATGGACATAATAGCCCCAAAAATACTGATACGGCGGGTATTGCGCAATTAAACCAGAGAATACATTAACCAGCACAAAACCAACCATGACCAGGTAACCCAGGTACAAAACGATTCTCTCCTTTTTCCGGTAAATTCTTTTTGTGACATCCAGCGCGAAAAAATAGGAAGAAATGGATATAAATGGAACAGCTGCTAAATAATCTATCCGGATCCATAGATAAGCGGCTTCGGGAGTTTTTGACATATATTGAAAAAAGTATTCAAGCATGTACATGCCTATGAAAAAACTGGTGAGAAAAAGGCTTAATCCCTGCCTCTTTTTCTTCCATAAGACAAAGAAAGCCAGAATGAAACAATACGTTGAAGAAAACAGATAGGGAACAGCAAAAGGGCTTAAATAATAATTGGAAAAATCGAACAGCTTATCTAACCCCATCAAAAGAAACCCCAGTTCATTTTGACAACCCCCAAAATGCTTATCTTAAGACCCGGCAGGTACGTATTTAATGATCTTTTCTTCCGGTGATTCAAAAAACTTCGCGTTAGGAATCTCGCTTTCCACTTTAAAAGCGCTCTTTTTTATATTCAGCAGAGAGCCAGGATAAATTTTTTCCTTTACGACAATGAACGGCTCTTCGTCCAGAACCAGCTTTTGCTCAATCTTGCTGGCGTCTTCCATTAGCTCTTTTAATCTTTTATTGAGAGCTGATTCTTCAGACAAAAGCTCCAGACATTGCTTTCTCCGAAAATCCGGAAGAGTAGACAGATATTTTTTTGGGTCTTCAAACAAAAGCGTCCCAAAAGACGAGGACAGTTTGTTCATTACTGCATGAAGCGCTTCTTTCTTCAAATTGATTTCCTGCCTGACCGCTTCCATTTCATGTTCCAGTTCCAGGTTTCTCCCGACAGAAAGAACCGTGTTTGGCACTGTCTCCGAACCCACTGTGTTTACCTCAATACGCTTCAGGGCAATCGTTTCCCCTGCCAGAATCTTGCCGTGCTGGCCTAAAACAAGCACCCGTTGGTTTGAGAACACTCTACTATTAATAATTGAATCCTCAACCACAATTTCTCCCTTTGCTTCCACTTTGGAATGAAGAATAAATTTGGCGCGGATGCTGCCTCCCGCTTTAATCGTCGCTGTGCCTTTACCGGAAATTCCCATTTTAACGTCAATGTTTCCCGCAGCCTCTAGTTGCGCGTCATCCACACTTTGCTCGACAGTAATATCTCCAGCCGCTTTCACGGAAAAACCGGAATCAACATTGCCCTGAATCAAAACAGAGCCTTTGAAGTCAATATTTCCTCTTTCGTAGTTGACATCTCCGCTGATAGTCAGAATGGATTTAATTTCCACTCTATTTTTATCAATATCCAGATAACCATCAATGGCCGCGGTAAATATTTCCGGATTTTTATCTGACTGAATAAAATTATCACCCTTTTCATAACCATTGCTTTTCTGCATAATCGCCGGAACCGGGTTTCCAAAAATGTCTGTCCCATCCACCGGCTTTATTTCCTCATACCGCTTTAAAAGCTCCTCTCCTTTGGTGACCTGGATAATAGAATCCCTCTCTTTAAAATCAATCCTTCCATTTTCCAATAATTTCCCGGCTTTTTTTGTTGTATCAACGAGCAACTCATAATACTCCGGTCTGCCATGAGCCGGTTCATTTGGCGTTTCCGCGACTTTTAACTTCGTGACATGATCCTGAGCGTCAATTTTTGAAAGTTCAGCGATTACAATATTCTGATCTACAGGTGTAACAATATGGCGGCTGGTAATCAAGTCCCCTATTTCTTTATAAACAGGAAGTTTTCCAGAATTTGTGGGATGAACAAAATAATAGGCTTTTGTTTTATCCTGAGAAATCTGAAAAGGCACAACCACATGCAGTCCATTCACATTGTCAAGAATAACAAAACCGTAACATCTTGCCTTGAAAGTTTTTGTCGACTCTTCAAATTGGATGCCGTTTCCCGTTTTTAAGTTTGAATAGGGCAAAATTTTATGGTAATGATACGTCGGATCAACAAATCTTTTTGCGTCTTCCAGATCATTTGCTTCTACTATACGTCCTACCAATTCTTCTTCCGATGTAAAATTATGATGAGATGAAAGAACGGTATGGACTGCTCCTGCCGCGTCTTTTGATTCAACAAACATCCGGCTGACATGCTCGTCAAAATAAAGTATAAGTGCCTTCATTTCTCCGCCTGATCCATATTTTCTTTATTATCGGTAGATAGAGAGAACTAAATTGAGAGATTTTTATTTTTGGGTGCAGTTAATTAACCACACCCAAACATTTTTAATATAAAGCATTTTAAATTTGACAAAAAGGAAGGCGGAATTTAAAATATTACTCTAAATTTTTTGCGGGCATCGTTTTGCTGATATTACCTATAAAGAAAGGAGAATTATATGTACGCTATTCTGGAAATCGGCGGCAAAAGCTATCGTGTAGAAAAAGGAAGCGAAGTTTTAGTAGATTTAATGCAGGCCCAGGAGGGAGAGAATGTAAAATTTAAAACGGTTTCTTTATACAAGACTGACAAAGAAATTTTGATAGGCCAGCCTTTTGTAGAAAAGGCAGAAGTAGACGCAACCGTTGTGACTCCTCTGGTTGCTGGTAAAAAACTTGTAATATTTAAATACAAGCAAAAAACTGCTTATAGAAAAAGAAATGGGCATAGACAGAAATACACAAAGTTAAAAATTACAAACATTCATCTGGCAGAGAAAACCGCTTCTGCAAAAGCAGAAAAACCAGCCAAAGCTGAGGCGGAAAGCAAAAGCGAATGATAAAAATAACCTTTTCGATTAATGCTGATGAAATCAGTGTAAACGCGGAAGGGCATGCGCTTTTTGACGCTGAAGGGAAAGATGTTGTCTGCGCTTCTGTATCAACCCTTCTACAAAGCTGGTACTTTAGTGAAAAAGAGCTTTGTCAAGCTTCTGTAGAAGCTGAGATGAAAAAGGGCTTTTTTAAAAGTAAGATGAGAAAACACGGAGAAAAAGAAGACTTGTTGTTTCAGTCTCTTGTTCTGAATTTAGCGATTTTAGAAAAACAATTTCCAGATCACATCAAAGTAAATTTGGAGGAAAAAGATGGCAGGCAGCAGCACTGGTAAAAACGGCAGAGATAGTCACTCCAAGAGATTGGGAGTTAAGAAATACGAGGGAGAATTTGTAAAAAGCGGAAATATTATCATCAGGCAAAGAGGGACAAAATTCCACCAGGGAACAAACATTGGAATAGGAAAAGACCACACTCTCTTCGCTTTAAAAGAAGGGTTTGTTAAATTTTCAGACAGAATGGGAAGCAAAGTAGTCAATATTGTAGACAAACTTTAATGGGAGGAGCTATGAACTCCAAGAAGCTAGAGTATTACAAGAACAAACTAAAGACGATGGAAAATGATATTTTAGAAAACATTAAAAGCGAAACCATTGACGAAGAAAACCCTTTTGAAATAGACGGCGATCTGGTAGACCGCGCGGATGCTTTCAATTCCGCTACTATCAACGAGGGTTTGTCTGCTTCTCAAAAGAAAATGATCGAAGAAATCAGAAGAGCCTATCAAAGAATAAAAGATGGTAACTTCGGCAAATGTTCCGTATGTGGGGAATCTATTGAAGAAGAGCGGCTGGAAGCGGTCCCCTACGCTGAAAAATGCAAAAAGCATATGAATATTCCCGGAAAGTAGCTAAAAGAATTTTATATGAAAAGCAAACCTTTATCCATTTTTTATTTACTGTTTTGTTTTTTTTTATGGGACTGCGGTAATAAAACTCTAAATGAAGAAAAAGTTCTTTTTGAGATTAAGAAAGGCGATTCTATTCATATTGTTTCAGAACACTTGAAAAGCGAAAATATTATTCGGAGTCCTTTTAATTTCAAGCTTTTAGCAAAACTAAAAGGAAAAGATTCAAAATTAAAGTTTGGTGTCTATCAAATCAAAGAAAATGCTTCTTACGCTGAATTAATTGACCTTTTTACCTCCGGGCAGATTTATTCTGTTAAGGTCACAATTCCAGAAGGATTCAATATTTTTCAGATTGCCGACCTGCTATCCCAGGAAGGATTAGTGAAAAAAGAAGTGTTTTTAAACGAAACCATCCATCCATCGATCTACATAGGAGAGTTTCCTTCGATCAAAAACCTGGAAGGATGCCTTTATCCAGACACTTATCTCATTCCTTATAATTATAACGCCGGACAAATTATTGAATTAATGGTAGAAAATTTTCGCAAAAACGTTTCCAGGGAAACATTGAATCAAATCAAGTCAAAAGGACTTAACTTAAACAAAATCCTTATTATGGCTTCGATTGTAGAAAAAGAAGCAAGATTGGAGTCTGAAAAGCCAATTATAGCCGGTGTTTATTACAATCGATTAAAGAAAGGAATGAAGCTTCAAGCGGACCCTACGCTGATTTACGCGCTCATTTTAAGCGGGCGATACGACGGAGAAATACGCTTCAGGGATTTCCCACTTGACTCACCTTACAATACTTATAAATGCTATGGCCTGCCGCCCGGCCCGATTGCAAATCCCAGCAAAAGTTCTATTCTAGCCGCAATTCATCCCAAAAATGTAGAATTCTATTACTTTGTAGCAAAGCAGGATGGAACTCACTACTTTTCTAAAACTCTGCAGGAACACAATCAAGCGGTTTATCAGTATCAGAAACTTCCAGCTATTGAGAAAAGAAGAAAAAAGAAAGAATCAAGCTAACACTTCCGTGTTTTCGAGCCTCACAACACTTTGAATAAACTCGTCTAATTTGTTTTTATCTTTCCAGTCAATATTAACCGAGAACTTTACTCCGATCACCCGATATCCTTCCGGAGTATCATCATAAACATTTACAATGGTTGCCATAGTTTTCACAATGGTATCATCCGGAAAATAAATCTGCACATAAATGCGTTTCATGAGCCGAAGGTATTTATAGAGATCGGGATCTGTCGTCATAAATTTTGCGCCATTTACTCCAATATCCATAATAGTTTGAGGTTCCTTAGAAACAACCTCGAAAGCGCAACGGGTAAACAAATTCTCTACCGCGTTGATAGCCAGATTGTTTAAACGAAGGATATTCGACTTGCTGATAGCTTCTTTCATAGAGACTACACGAATCTGCCCAATCACTTCTTCCTCAAAAAGCAGAGGGACCACAGCCTCACTTTTTATATTGTTTTTTTTGTAAAAAGCTTTGATTTTGTCCAATTGGGAAAGAATATCCTTAAAATTTGACCCTTCCTCGCTGAGAAGCTTTACATAATCTTCATAAGTCAATGCTGTATCATCTTTTAAAGATAGATTAGAGGTATTAAAGGCCACAAAAGGTTTTTGAAATTTTCGCAGTAGTTTTACAATGACGCTTTTTTCCGTACCGTCAAAAAGCGAAATTTTAGCTAAATCATAATTTTCAGAACGAACCAGGGTACTTTCAATTGTATTCAAAATAAGATGTATTTTCTGCGCCAATTCCTGATCCTGAATAGTAGGATCCACTATTTTTACTGATATACTGACATACATTTTTGAAATAAATGGATTTCCCGCTACTTTTATACGGACATTTTTACGCTTCGGATGAGATTTTATACCATCAGGAATAGAAATACTTTTACTGGAAGTGGGAATAGCCGTAAAGAGGTATACATTTCCACCCAGATTAATTTCTGTGTCCAAAGGGCGCATATTGTAATCGTCTAAAGATAAGCCTGGTTTTGAGCACTCCACTTGAGAAAAATAGATTTGATCGTTTTTCACATCTTTGAAGCGAACATTGAATTTAACATCTCTATCTTTTAGAATCCCATTTGCCCCATTGGCGCAAATGATAGAGACAACCTTATAAATTTCCTTCTCGTCCCGATATATTTCTTCTGTAATCATACTATACTCTCAAAAAAAAATGAAGACCTGAACATTATATCGGAAAAAGATCAAAATCCTTTAAATTTACAGACGCTTAACCCTTCATAATGATTTGTTTCATTTCTCTTCCAGCTTTAAAGAAAGGAGATTTTCGAGAAGGTACTTTTACTTCTTGACCTGTTTTTGGATTTCTAGCGATTCTTGCTTTTCTTTTTTTAATTCCAAATGTGCCAAAACCTCTGAGCTCAATTCTCTCATTTTCATCTAAATTCTCTATGGATTCTTTCAGCTTTTCAACAAACTTAACAATCACAGCGGCCACTTCTTTTCTGGACATGCCGCATTCTCTTATCTCCGAATCCTCATAAACTGAATCCACTATATCTGATTTCGTCATTTTGCTTCTACCCATACAATGGCCTCCTAATTTGGCTCTTTGTTAAACATTTTTTTATACAAATGATCCATTCTTGATTTCAATCTGGATGATTTATTCCTTTTGAATATCCCTTTCGACCAGGCCCTATCAAGCCTTGATTTATAAAAATCCAGAGCTTTTAAGACATCTTCCTGTTTAGGACTCTCTGCATTAAAAACAGTCAAAGTATGCTTCTTAAGGTTCTTCATATAGGTCTTTAATGACTTGTTTCTTTCTCTTCTTTTTGCTTCCTGCTTCACTCTCTTTTTAGCAGACTTGATGATTGGCACACGTCCCTCCTTTTCATACAATCATTAGCCAATATTTTATTCTATATTATAGATTTAGTCAAATTTTTTGTTAAAAATCCTTACCTGTTTTATAATATTGGCCTCAGAAAGAGGTTTTTATGATTGAAGAAAAGCTCACTACCGCAGATTTCCTCAAAACAGACATAGATGACACGCTTCGCCCGCAGAGTTTCGCTGATTTCATTGGCCAAAACAAGGTAAAAGGCAATATAAAAGTATTTGTTGAAGCCGCGAACATCCGAAAATCTACATTGGATCACACCCTGCTCTATGGCCCGCCCGGACTTGGAAAAACCACGCTGGCCAAAATCATTTCCAACGAACTGGGGAAGATTATCAAGATTACCAGCGCTCCCGCTATTGAAAAACAGGGCGACTTGATGGCTATTCTCACTACCTTAGATGAAGGGGACATTCTCTTTATTGATGAGATTCATCGCCTCAAGAAAGTGCTGGAAGAAATTCTTTATTCGGCGATGGAAGACTTCAAAGTGGACATTGTCATTGGAGAGGGCACTGGAGCCAGGACTTTAAGGCTCGCGGTGCCTCACTTTACACTGATCGGCGCTACCACACGCGTCGGATCGATCACAGGGCCTTTGCGCTCCAGGTTTGGCATCATAGAAAGGCTTGATTTTTACGACACGGAAAGTATAAAGAGGATATTAGAAAGAAGCTCTGGGATTCTTAAAGTAAATATCAATCCTGAAGGAATCACAGAGGTCGCAAAGCGCTCGAGAGGCACTCCCAGAATAGCAAACCGCCTTCTAAAACGCATCAGCGATTTTTGCCTGGTAGAGAAAAAGAACCTCATTGATAAAGAGTTTGCGGACTACGCTCTCCTCCAGCTGGAGGTAGATGAAAAGGGGCTGGACGCTATGGATAGAAAAATACTCAAAATCATTATTGACCACTACGAAGGCGGCCCGGTAGGCGTATCGGCTATCGCGGCGGCAGTGAGTGAAGAAGCGGAAACGATTGAAGACGTCTATGAGCCTTTTTTGATTCAGCAAGGATTCTTAAAGAGGGGACCGCGAGGCAGAATGGCTTCCAGCGCGGCATACGAGCACATGGGATACCCCTGCAAAAAAGAAGAATCATTATTTCAATAAAACCAATAACCTTTAATATTTGGAAATTTTAAAATTTGATCCATCAACACGGTTGAATAACGAACGCGAAATTTGTCCGAAGCCAGAATCGTCTGGCTTTCTTTATGATTTACAATATGAAACACAAGCTGAATCATTCCCCGGGATTGGTCGGAAAGGGCTGTTTCTCTCAAATTACCCAGGTGTTTCCGGGCCTCTTCAACAGAATAGCCTTCATCCAGACAAATATGAAGCTGGGTAAATTTCTCATCCCTGATAGACTCAAGCGGCTTGATTCCCGCGACTTCGTACTGAATACCGTTCTTCCCCTCTGATAAAACCAGCTTCGCCGCCACAAAGTGATTTTCCACTATCTGATTCTGAAACTGCTCGTATTTTTCAGAAAACAGATACAGCTTAAAACTATCCAATCCATTGTCAATAGAAAAAATAACATAATTCTTTTTATTATTAGCCACCTTTATCGTGACTTCGCGGATAAAGCCCCACACCAAAACTCCTGTCCCAATTTTTAACCGGTTGATCAATTCTTTCGTACAGGAAGAAATCTTCCCAAATTGATTGGAATGATGAGAAAAAAGCTTGCCGCTCAAGTAAAAACCAAAAAGAGAAACCTCGTTTTGAAAATCATCTTTTAAAGAAAGAGGCGGAACGTTTCTCTGGATATGAATTTCTTCTTCTCCCTGCGTGCCGAAAAAAAGCCCAATCTGCCCTAATTTTTTATCCTTTTCCCGCTTCTGTTTTTGCACAATCAGCCCATCGAGATTGTAAAGCAGGATCGCTTTTTCCTGAAGACAGTCTTTTTGTGAAAAGAAAGCATCAAAACACCCCGCCTTGATCAAAATTTCCACGGCGCCTTTTTTAAACTCCGCGTATTTTATCATCCGGTTAATAAAATCATCAAAAGAGTGAAATTGCCCCCCTATTTCCCTTTCTTCAACCACCGCTCCGGCAATACCCTCACCAAAACCCTTTATTCCGCCGAAGCCGAAAACAATCAAATCTTTTTTACTTTCCTGTATTTCCTTAAATTCCCATAAACTCAAATTGATGTCCGGCGGAACAATCTGAATCCCCCTGGAAGCCGCTTCCTGGCTATAGGCCCTCACATTATCCGTATCGCTCATATTCAACGTTAAAAGAGAAGCCATAAATTCAAGAGGATAATGCGTTTTCAAATAAGCGATCTGATAAGCCAAAACGGCGTAAGCGGCCGAATGTGATTTATTGAAGGCATAATTTGAAAAAGGCACCAGAATATCAAATATTTTTTCCGCCAGTTCTTTTGAATAACCCCTCGAAACCGAGCCCTCTATCCACTCCGGGCGAATTTTATCGAGCTCTTCGGGTTTTTTTTTGGCCATCATTCTGCGCACGACATCGGCTTTTCCCAGCGAAAAGCCTGCCAAGACCTGCGCTATCTGCATTACCTGTTCCTGATAGACTATCACCCCGTAGGTGGCTTTTAAGATCGGCTCCAGATTCTGGTGAAAACAATCGATCTTTTCCCTTCCCTGTTTGCGGGCGATAAAAGAGGGGATATTGTCCATTGGGCCAGGCCGGTAGAGCGCATTCATAGCGATTAAATCTTCCACGCAAGTAGGCTTGAGCTGTTTCAAATACTCCGTCATCCCGGCGGATTCAAATTGGAAAATACCCATTGTTTCACCCTTCCAGAAAAGCTCAAAGACTTCGCGGTCATCCATCGCGATAGCGGAAAGATCAATTTTAACATTATGGTTTCGGCGGATTTTCGCCAGGCTGTCTTTAATCATGGTCAGGTTCGAAAGCCCCAGGATATCCATTTTGAGAAGCCCATTTTTCTCGAGATACTCGCCTTCAAACTGTGTAGAAACCAATCCGCTGCTGACATCCCGATAAAGAGGTACAATTTCGCTTAAATCTATATCTGAAATAATTAAGCCTGAAGCATGCGTGCCAATATTGCGGATTGTTCCATCTAAACTAATCGAGTCCGCTATCCAATCCTTTTCAAGCGGTGTTCCTTTTTCTCTTAAAACTTTTAATTCCGGAATTTTCTCCACTACTTCAGAAAGTTCCTCATTCGCGGTTTTATTGTCAATAAGTTTGGTAATCCGGTTCACGTTTTCCAGAGGAATCGCCAGCACTCTGCCGACATCTTTTAAAGCCGCCCTTGATTTCATCACTCCAAAAGTAATGATATCAGCGGTTTTGTCATAGCCGTATTTAGCGCGGATGTATTCCTTTACCTCGTCCCTTCTATCATCCTGAAAGTCCACGTCAATATCAGGCATGCTAATTCTCTCTGGATTGAGAAAACGCTCGAACAGAAGTCCATACTGAATAGGATCTACATCGGTAATTCCCAGTGAATAAGAAATAAGCGCGCCTGCCGCGGAACCTCTTCCAGGACCTACCAGAATACCTGTTTCTTTGGCGTAATTTACAAAGTCGGAAACAATAAGAAAATAATTGGAAAAACCCATTTTCTTTATGAGGTCTATTTCTAAAAGAAGCCTCTCCTGATAGGTTTCTTCTGGCTTACCCGCAAATCTTTTACTGAGTCCTTCCTGACAAAGAAAAGAGAGAAAACTATCCGCTGTTTCTCCTTCTGGAAGCCTAAAAAGCGGGGTATGTTTTCCAAATTTCAAATCCACATCGCACATTTCGGCAATTTTTCTCGTGCAGGAAAGCGCCTCTGGAATGCCGGAAAAAAGTTTCTCCATTTCTTCCGGCGACTTAAGATAAAAATCATCGTTGGCAAAGCGGTAGCGGCCTGGATCACTCAGAATATTTTTATCCCGAATAGCAAAGACAATTTCCTGAAGTTTTGAGTCTTCTTTGCGAATATAATGCGCGTCGCAACTCGCGGCAACGCCCAAACCCATTTTTTGTGAAATCTGGAGCAACTTTTTTGAAACAATGTGCTCTTCCGGTAAATTGTGGTTTTGTATTTCCAGAAAAAAATTTTCTCTTCCAAAAGTTTCGACGTACCAATCCAGGGCTTTTTGAAGCTCCTCTTCTTTCTCGGCAAGAATCAAACGGGGTATTTCTCCGCTTAAGCAGGCGGTCAAAACCACCAGGCCTTCGGAATATTCACGCAGGACTTCTTTATCAATTCTCGGCTTTGAGTAAAAACCCTCCAGATAGCCTATAGAACAAAGCTTGATCAGGTTTCTATAACCCGCTTCATTCTTTGCCAGAAGGACTATGTGGTAATACTTCTCTTCTTTATTTTTTTCAAAGCGGCTTTTTGGCGCGATATAAAGTTCTGCCCCGTAGATCGGCTTTATTCCGGCAGTTTTACATTCTTTCTGAAATTCCATTACGCCAAACAAATTGCCATGGTCAGTCAAAGCTACTGTATTCTGTCCGAAAATCTTTGCTTTTTCAACCAATTCATTGATTTTAATAATTCCATCCAGGACGCTGTAATGAGAATGGACGTGGAGGTGGATAAAATCGGACATATTTTCCCCTATTTGAAATTATTATAAAGTAAAATGCCTTTTTTGGCAAAATTCCCCCTTTTCAAAGGGGGAGTTAGAGTCTATTTATTAGCCGCGCTATAACCCTGCAAAAAATAGTAAAATATCTCCCCCATTCTCTTTGCAAAAATTTTAAGTTTTCTTTAAAATAAACTGTGTTTTTTTGTTGAAATTTCAAAAAGTTGGAGAGTCCTATGAGTCTGACAGACTATCAGGAAAAGTTAAAAGAGCAAGTCATTGCCCTTCTCTCTTCTGAGGATGAATACAATCGATCCTATTTTCTGGCTCAGGTGGAAGAAATATACAAAAAAAGCAAAGACAACTTTTTTTCCCAGCTATTAGAGCTTTTTGTTCATCTGCAGTTTAAGGAAGACGAGGCTATACAACACTGGAGAAAGCTCATAGAACAGAGCTGCATATTATCAGAAGCTTTAAATCGTGACATTGGCTTAAGAGTAGCCATGCTTGATTATTTTTTTAATTTGAACAAACTTTTATCCAACCCAATGCTCATTGAAATCCATGTTTTTAAGCAGACGGAAAAGATGGCAATGATTGACGGCTTGACCGGGATTTTTAACCGGCGTTATATGGATATAGCCTTGAAGAAAGAATTCAACCGCAGCTTCCGGTACAATAAAGAATTGTCTATTATTATTCTGGATATTGATAATTTTAAGATACTAAATGATACCCGCGGACATATGTTTGGCGATACTGTTCTGCGTGAATTATCGGATTTTCTTAAAAAATTGGTGCGTGAAGAAGACATTCTCTGCCGGTATGGCGGGGAAGAGTTTTTGATTATTCTTCCGGAAACTTCTATTCAAGGCTCGTTGATATTCGCGGAAAGAATTAAGGGAAAAATGCACGAAATTAATTTCTTTAACAAGAATTCGATCACGGTAAGCGGCGGTGTTTCCAATTACCCCTATTCCGGGAAGACCATCAGTGATCTGCTCAATGGAGCTGATCGGGCTCTTTACCAGGCGAAGTTTTCCGGAAAGGACCAGATGGCCGCTTGCGATGAAGACAGAAGGAAATTTGACCGCTTCGACCAGGCCTGGTGTTTTAGTTTTTCTATAGCCAGCGATGAAAAAGACACTAAAAAAAGCAAAGAAATCCTCGTTCATAATGTCTCTCTGGGCGGCGTGCGTTTTCAGACAAATCAAAGGCTGGAACTGGATACTCAGTTAAATTTACAAATCCGGTTAACTGAAAAAAACAGCGCACCTATAACTATACCTGGAAAAGTTATCTGGGCTAGAAAAACCGAAGAAGATGGATTTACTTATGGCGTTGTTTTTCAAGATTTAACCGCCGCTCAAATAGAACGTTTAAAGATTTGCCTGCCAGCCAGCTACCTCTACACTTTCTAATCAGCATAAATAAGGAACAAGGATGAAAAACGGTTTTGCGAAAAATACGCTTTACAGCATGGCAGGGTTTGGCATATTGGTCATTTCTAATTTTGTCTTCAATGCCTTGACAGCCCGGTGGTTGGGCGCTTCTAATTATGGGATCTTCACCTCTTTTTTTTACCTTTTACTGGGTTTTTCCCAGCCGAATAATTCCCTACAGCTCGCGACGGCAAAATATTCCGCGCTTGAAAACAAAAGCTTGCCGGAAACTTTAAGCAAAGTATCTTCGACATTATGGCTATTCGCTCTGGTTCTGTTTTCTTTTTTTGCAGCTATTTCACCCTTTTTAAAAGAGCTTTTTAATCTTCCCAGCGTCTTTGATGTTTTTATCGGCGGCGGTGTAGTTGCTTTCTGGCTGGTTCTAGCCGGATTTAGAGGGGTTTATCAAGGAAAGCTAAATTTCTTTGCATATGGTTTAAACATGGGTTTGGAAGGGTTGATCCGGGCTGCTCTGGGAATAGGCCTTATTTTACTTGGTTTTGGGATCAGAGGAGCGTTTGGCGCTTCTATTCTTGGCAGCTCAATAGCTATATTGCTCTTGTTTTTTAGCTTCTCCGGCTTTCGGTTCAAAAAAATCAGCTTCTTTAAAATAGAAAAAAAAATCGCAGTAGAATTCATAAAAGGATGCGCGATTCTGCTTCCTTTTGGAATCATTACCGGGCTTGATTTGACTATGGTTCAAACCATTATTAAAGGCGCTGAAAGCGGTTATATCTCCACATGTGGTATCTACGGCAAAAACTTTATCACTATTTCTCTTCTTTTCGCGAATCTTGTCTATACTTACGCTCTGAAACACCGGGAAAAAACTTTGTGGATTGGGATAGGGTTATCCAGTCTTTTGTTTATTATGGCTACAATTTTTTCTCTTTTCTTTGGAGATTGGCTAATTTTACTGATCCAGGGACAGGATTTCCTGCCCGCCGGGCAGTTTTTACCCCTTTACATTCTTGCATCACTCCCCTTAGGCATTATGCAGAATCTGATCAGTTTCGCGATCGCGAAAGAAATAAAAGCGGCATCTTTATTTGTATGGATTGCTTTGATTTGCCTGGCTATCATTTATTACTTTACCTTAAAATCCTTACCGATAGAAACTTTCTTATGGATTATGATGCTGTCTACCGCTTTGATGGATATCATTTTGCTGATCATCATCAAGAGTTTTCGACCGCCAAAGGGCAGGTTGTCGATAAATTAAAATGTAGTCGCAAGCTTTAGCTTGCGTTTGATTTACGCGGGCTAAAGCCCGCGGCTACAGCAGGATTGATGAGGCGCGAATGCTACATCGTAAAGTCACGGCCAAGATAGATTCTGCGGGCTTCTTCATGACTGATCAACTCTTTTGAACTTCCGCTCACCAATATTTTACCTTCATGGATAATATAGGCCCGGTCAGTGATTTTGAGAGTCTCTCTCACATTATGGTCAGTAATCAAAATCCCAAGGCCTCTCTTATCTTTTAAATGAAGGATGATTTTTTGAATATCAGCTATCGCAATTGGGTCAATACCGGTAAAAGGCTCATCCAGAAGTAAAAAATCCGGCCTGATAGAAAGAATCCGGGCCACCTCTGTCCTTCTTTTTTCGCCGCCGGAAAGCGTGTACGCCATTTGTTTTCGAATCTTATCCAGCCCCAATTCCAGCAAAAGCTCGTTCGTTATTTGTTCTATTTCGTCCTTCTCTTTTCCCTGAAGCTCCAGCACAGTTTTGATGTTATCTTCCACCGTTAATTTTCTGAAAATAGACATTTCCTGCGGAAGATACCCTATCCCCATCCTTGCCCTTTTATACATGGGGTACGAAGCAATATTTTCACCGTTGAGCATTACCTGGCCCGCATTTGGTTTGACCAGGCCCACTATCATATAAAAAGTCGTGGTTTTACCAGCGCCATTCGGCCCCAAAAGCCCTACTACCTCACCCTTATTAACATGAAAACTCACGCCATTCACAACTTTTTTTTGTTTATAGTTTTTTGCTAAATTGTCCGCGACAATCCCATTTTTCTCAAATTTTTTAACATCTTCACTCTGGAGTATTTGCATTTATTTTCTCCAATCAAAACCTATTTAGAAAGATAATTAATAAGAAAAGATAAAATATTTTTCAATTCCTTTCTTTCAGCGACCATATCCACAAATCCATGCTCCAACAAAAATTCCGCTGTTTGAAAATCCGGCGGCAACTTTTGCTTCATGGACTGCTCTATCACTCGAGGCCCCGCAAAGCCTATAAAAGCGCCCCTTTCCGCGATATTTAAATCGCCCAGCATCGCAAAAGACGCTGTCACACCGCCTGATGTAGGGTTAGTCATAACTGAAAGATAAAGCCCGTCGGCATCACTCAATTTTTTCAAAGCCGCGGAAGTCTTTGCCATCTGCATTAAAGAAAGAATGCCTTCATGCATTCTCGCTCCGCCGGAGGAAGAAACAATAATAAGCGGCCTCTTGTTTTTTAAAGCGGACTCAATCGAAAGCGTAATTTTTTCCCCTACAACTGAACCCATGCTCCCGCCGAAGAAAGAAAAATCCATTACCGCTATTTCGACGCTTTTTCCACTCAGCTCGCCATAGCCTGTCACCACAGCTTCTTTGAGTTTTGTTTTATCCATCGTTCTTTTTAATTTATCCGAATAAGCGGAATCTCCGTCATGAAAATGAAGGGTATCTACGCTCACCAGATCATTAAATGTTTCCACAAAAGTCCCCGCGTCAATGAGCGTCTGAATCCGGTCAAAAGCATTCAGCCTATCATGATAACCGCAATGGTTGCAGACATGAAGGTTTTCCTCCCAATCTTTATTATAAACAATTGAATTACATTCCGGGCATTTTCTCCATAAGCCCTCATTAATTTTCACATTTTCGCTTTTTTTAACGCTGTATCTCGGCTTCGTTAGCCAGGCCATACCCACTTTCCCCCTCTTCTTATTTGGCTTCTTTATAAACTTTAAAAGGTTTTTTGTATTGCGGATAATTATCCAGCACATCCAGAGCCTTTGTTAATTGATTGTCAAATTCACTGTCATAAACTACCGGCAGCGAAGATTCGCTCTTTTTCATTTTAATCATCCATTCCAGCGATTTTTTGCCGACCTTATAACCCCTTTCCTGCAAACTTTTTTGAAATTCTAAAACCTTCGCTTCGTCATAATTAGGGCTTTGAGCCAAAAATTCCTTAATAAAATTGGTGGTTTGTATTTTTACTAAAGCGTTCTTTTCTTCGTCATTGATCATGTCATACCACATTTTTTCTTCCACATCCGGAGAAAGGCCTTTTTTGTCAATCGATCTTCCAGCGGGAGTAAAATATTTCGCTACCGTAAACTTGATCTGCGAGCCATCGTCCTGGAATGGGTATGTCTTCTGCACAGAGCCCTTTCCAAAACTTTTCATCCCTACCAGCACCGCTCTGCCTGAATCCTGCATCGCTCCGGCGAATATCTCGCTCGCGCTCGCGCTTCCTTGATTAATCATAACAACCATCGGCAGGTCTTTAGAAACAAATGTGTTTTCCAGGGCCGCTGTATAATCCGCGTTATTTTCCGGCTGACGGCCGCGCGTATAAACAATCAGCCCTTCATCCAGAAAGTCATCCGCGCAATTTACCACCACATTCAGAAGCCCGCCCGGATTATTCCTTAAATCAACAATTAAACCGTCAATCTGCTTATCCAGAACGCCCTTCAGCTGAGTCTTAAACTCTTCGCCTGTCGGCATACTGAATTCCAGCATTTTTACATAGCCGTAAGTTTTATTGCCTTTTTTTATCACATCCGACTTAACTGTTTTGAGTTTGATTTCCTCTCTCTTCAGCGGGACTTTGAAAGGCTCATTGATGCTCTCCCGTACAATAGTAATAGTAACCTTAGTACCTGGCTTGCCGCGAAGCTTATTCATCGCTTCCTTCACGGAAATACCCTTCGTAGTAATATCATCAATCTCGATAATTTTATCGCCCGGTTTGATCCCGGCCCTCCAGGCGGGCGTGTCTTCTATAGGAGAAACCACGGTCAGCCAGCTGTCGCGAATATCAATCTGGATTCCCAACCCGCCGAAACTTCCCGCCATTTCAATATTAAACTCTTTGGAAATAGAAGGATCCATAAATGTTGTGTAAGGATCTTCCAGATTTTCCAGCATTCCTTTGATCGCTCCATAAATTAACTTCTTCGCGGTCACCTCATCTTTATTATAAAATTCGCGCTTAATCACGTTATAGGCCTCGCGAAACATAGGAAAATACTTAAAATAGTTGTCATCTTCCGGATCAGGGATTTCGGTAGAATTCGTCGATAAAGTCTGCGCGTAAACACTGGAATTAAAAACAAAAAATTTAGAAACAGTCAAAAAGCTGATCCCAAAAATAAACCCCACCAGAAACACAATTAAAACGGTCAATTTTTTAGACTGATTCATACCACTACTCCCCTGTTTTATTAAAATAAAAAATCACTGTTTATATTATAGGCTATTATTCTATTCTATACAAATTTTTAAGTTGTAAAATCACCTGTTATAAAACAATAAAAAAATCCTTGCGGATTTAAGAGTTTGTGGTAGAATAATAGCGCCGCCTCACCCCGGCCTATCGGCCACCCCTCTCCACTGCGGCGGAGAGGGGAGTAAATTGCTCCCCCTTCTCCGTTCCGGCGGTTTCGCAACCGGAATGGAGAAGGGGGCCGGGGGGATGAGGC
>JAGVOW010000068.1 GCA_020052515.1 Brevinematales bacterium
CTATCTGGATTATATCTTAAAGAGTCTATAAATAGAAACAAAAATTGTTTGATTAATCCGTTTTTAGAATATATAATATATTAAAATAATGAGATGGTAGGTTTAGTATGGACAGCCAAGAGCAAAAAAGAAAAAAACTTTTTCAATGGATCAAAAAAGCGGTTATCACCTTTTTTATAGGAATGGTTATATTTTCTTTTGTCATTTCACTGGTTTATTCCCCCTGGGATAACGGTGGAAAACAAAGTTTCACAACTGTTGCCGAACTCAATAAACAAATTTTTAATGACCAGCCTGGGTCTATGTTTTCTTATCTCTGGCTGAACTTGAAAGAAAGCATCAGTAAGAATAACTCCGCGCAGGCTGATCAGACGGCTGTCGCTAAATATGCCGCGAGCCTTGCTGTTAATTACAGCATCCTTCGTGATTTCGCGAAAAAGCAGGGCATTGAACCTTCCGCGGAAGGCACTAGAAACATTATTGAATCTATTATCCATGCGCCGCTGGTTCAGTCTCCCAGCAAAGGCCTGCTGGAGTACTCTCACTTGCTTTACGCGAGCGAGGCGCTTTCCGAATACGGCGGGGACATCGGCAACGCGCTTTCCCTATCACCGACCGCTACAGAGCTTTATTCTTATTACGACCTGGCCAATTTAAGCGCTACAGCCGAAATACTTTATATTCAGACTTCGAACTTTATTATGAACCAGATCAAGGACAGTGAAGTAAATGACTTTTACCTCGCGAATATCAGCAATTACGCGAAAGAAGCTCTTGTTGACGATATGGCTGTAAAAGGACAGAGCCTGGTTTATGAAATCAACAGCTATGTGCTGACAAACGGTATAGAAAAGGCTCTGGAAGCTTATAAAGGCAAAATAAGCTATACACAAAATCTGAAACTTTCCAATGTTTCCGGCCTGGCAAAAAGATTTGCAGCCGCCTTAAAAGCAAAAGAAGGCAGCTTTCTCCCTAAACCTCAGTTTGAAAAGGGTGAATACCATATCCTGCACCTCAAAAATCTTCCGAAGCTGAGTCAGATCAGCCAAAAAGACCGCAATCAGGTTTTTTCTGACTATGTTTTCAAAAACTTTGCCCAGCTTAAACTAAAATTTGACAGCACTATAAAAGAAGCGGTTCAGAAAGCAGAGAATGCACTAAAAGCAAATCAGGACTTTCGCCTGGCATCTCAGGTTTCCGGAATGGCCTATGTAAAAACAGGCAAAATATCTCCCGTCGATAGGCTTCTTAAAGACGAAAAAGGCAATGAAATCAATCTGCCTTTCTTTGAAAATGACGCCTGGGGTGATTTTATATTCAGCGCTCAGAATAACGAAATCAGTAAAGCGCTTGAGACCACTAATGTGATTGTGATCATTAAAGCGCTTTCTAAAACTATCAACACCAACATTTCTTATCAGAACATCAAAGAAGAAACGGTAATGGATTATTTGAAGTTTAAAAACGAAGCTTACCGTAAAGATTGGTTTGACCAGGTGAAAAGCGCTTATCATTATAAAATTTATGATGATAATATATCAAGATTAGTAGAAAGTATGCAGAAAGAATAAACCCAGGAGGCTTTATGGACCTAAAGAAAGCTATCGAAACCAGAAGAGCCTATCGGTCATTTGTTCCTGTCGAAATCACCCCGAGTCTGGTTGGTGATTTAACCGAATCATTAAAATTAGCTCCTTCCTGCTTCAATAATCAGCCCTGGAAAATCGTTTTTGTCTACGAAAGGGAAGCTTTAAAAAAACTACATGAATCTTTAAACAAAGGAAACGAGTGGGCCTATTCGGCTTCAATGATCATTGCCATGGTTTCTAACAAGGAAGCAGACTGCATCGTAAAAAACAGGGAATATTTTTTATTTGACACCGGAATGGCTACCGCTTTTTTGATCCTTCGCGCTACTGAATTAGGGCTTGTCGCTCATCCAATAGCCGGCTTTGATGAGGAAAAAGCCAAAGAGGCATTAGCTATCCCAAAAGAAACGACTCTTATTACCCTGGTCATGGTAGGCAAGCATTCGGCCACACCAGCTCCTGTCTTATCAGAAAAACAGATAAAAGATGAAACTGCCCGGCCTGAAAGAAAGCCGAATGGTGATTTTGCCTTTATGAACCATTATGGCAATTAGAGTAATTTTATTTTCCATTCTGACTTTGATATGCTTAACTTCCTGCAATAAATCTAAAGAGCAGAAAGATCAAATGACCCGCTTCAAGTTCTCCGATAAATATGGTTTTGTCGGTGTTATCAAACAAAAAAGAGTGTTTATCAACCCTCAGTTTGATTATGCCGGTAATTTTTATGAAGGCTTGGCGGTTGTTGAACAAGAAGGCAAGCAGGGTTATATCGATACAACGGGAGAGTTTGCGATACCCCCTCACTTTGATAAAGCCCATGATTTTTCAGAAGGGCTTGCCCGGGTAAAGACAGACAATAAATATGGCTACATTGATAAAGAAGGCCGTTTTGTCATCAGCCCCCAATTTGATGATGCCTCCGACTTTCGGGATCAATATGCAAAAGTAAAGATCGGAAAGATAAAAGCAAAAATCAATAGAGCTGGAAAGTTTATAGAGAAAGAACCGGATAAAATTTTTATAGAGGCAAGGCCGTCCTATTAAAAGGAGTCGAGTTATGTTCCGATGGGTTTTATTCTTTGTTTTTTTCTTTATCTCTTTTTTGAGTGCCTCTATAGAAAAAGGGTGGCATTTTTCGCAGTGCGCTGGAGGATCTTTTAATCCCCTGGGGCTTTTGTTTGACAGCCGCCTGTTCTACCGCATTCCACTTTCTCAGAGCGGCGATATTCTATTTCAGAACAGCAAAATCGATATTGGAATAATCAATTGGCTCACGCCCCGGGATGATCTGATTGGCGTTTTTGCCAATATTGAACCCATTGCGGTGTTTGACATTACCTTGTTTTACGGCTATCGGCCTATTTTTAATTTTCTCGGCTTTGGTTTTCAGCAGATGAGCGGGCCTTACGCTGACTACAGCCCCGATGCCAGAAAGCCCATCCCTGTTGAAAACAAGAATTCGCTCTGGCTTGCGGCTATGCCGGCCTTTAAGATCGAACTTTTTAACATTGTTTTTGCCGATACACTGGCAATGAATTACTTTAGTGTATTGGGTTACTCTGGCTATTACTATGAGGCCTATTCCGAAGCTATTCTCAAAGAAAACGACTTTGTCCTGGCCAATGACGCCTATCTTTTTTATAAATGGAATGATAGCTGGCTGACTGGCGCGAATTACAATTTCCTTTATGTGCCCAATAGTCAGTACCGGTCGCAGCGGCTTTCCGCCGCGGTTGTTTTTACCCCAAAAATCGAGGGTTTACAGAGCTTCTTTATGGCGCTTCTGGTTGGAACATTCCTGGAAAACCATTATTACCAATGGATGCCTTACATTGGCCTGCAAACAGGAATAACCGTAAAGCTATAAGACTGCAATTCTTACATTCCTTACTTTGCGAAAGTAATTTCCAGTTCAGATTCTGACAGCTTCTTGACCGTCAATTCTTCCCTGTAATATTTCCCTACACCTTTTATCAATCCTGCAGCAATGTCAATTAAATTGCGCAGAGAAGAATAATGAAGAATAAGCGTTTTATCATCTTTCCATTCATACTTAAATTTAGGGGGCCTAGCATGTTCAATACTCTGTGTCATTACCTCGTGAACATGATCCATTTTCCCAATAAACTCCCTTGCTGCTTTCGCCCCATCAAGATAAATCTTGTAGTACTTTTGGGCGTATACATTAATCCAATAATCGCCAAAGGCATCTGCTGCCTGCAGAAGAGATATGCCAAGCGTACTACAAACACTTTGAATCAGCTGTATCACAACACCGTCATCAATGTCAGATATCGGAAGAATATGCTCATTAAATCCATTTACATTTTTGACAACAGCGTCCCACTTTTCTTTTCCAAAATTATCAACAACCAGCTCGTTCAAGCACTTTACGATCGCTCCTTTCATATTCCTGCCCCCTTTTAAAATCACTTAAGATCAGATAAATTATTGGAAAATTAACTGATCACAGAAATTCTAATCTCTACAGGTAAAAAAGTCAATGGAAAAATTATTCTTTATAAATTGAGACATATTGCGATTTCGAATACTCACTAAAAAAAGTCGTGTTTTTTATATTCACTTTAAACAGCAAAAAACCTCCAGAACCTAAAACTTCTAATCTATCCGGGTACCATTCTTCATTCAATCCTGTCTTAAAAAAAACCGTATTACTCATACTGGTTACAAACTCCGGTAAAGGGGTTGTTGTGAAAAGAACTTTAAATGGTATTCCTGTTTTTGAAGAAAGCCAGGCTTTCCCTTTTTGAATTTCCCCTTTTTTCATAGTACGGGTATACTCGTAAACCACATATTCTTTCCCATCAATAATGTCGGAAAGCGGCTGCGATGAAAACACCATGTTAGTCTGGCCATCCGGTAAAAAAGGATTCATCTCTTCAGAACTAATAGATATGCTTTTTTGCCCTTTCTGGTCTTTCTTTTTTTCCTGAGCATCCAGAAACTCTTGTTTCTTTCCCTCAGTTACATCTTTGCTGTCTTCCAGATACTTTTCTATGCCTACCTCCGGTTTGCGGTTTGTCGCGTAGGACAACTTCATCCAGATTTCTACCGTTTTTTTAACATTACCCAGATCATCCAGCACCTCATTTTTCAGAGCTATCTTTCCCGGCGCCAAATTGGTATTCTTACCAGCGCAATTTACGGCTTTTTGCCAGAGAGTATCTTCGCCGTACGCTATGCCGGCAACGAAAAATACGATTAAAAACAAAATCCAATTACTATTTTTCATAAGAGTTCCTCCACAATGATCCTCAATTAAACGATTTATTTAGGATGATATTTTATCCAATTTTTACAAAAATTTCAAAAACAACAATACTAAAAACTACCCCGCTTAAAATAAGCGGGGTAAACATTTTACTGTTCTTTATTTTTCATCACAATCGCGGCCAGGGCCTTTGAGGCCTTTTCCATTCCTATGCTGCCCCCTATCCACAACAATTTTCGCTTGCTGAGTGGGTGTCAAAATCCCTCTGATCTGGCCTCTAAACCTTTTCCCCGCAGTTCCAATGTTTTGATGATCCATTTCCAGATTGTCCAGAAGAACTTTTAAATCAGCGTCTTTCGCGCCGGCCTTTAGACTATCCTCAAGGGCTTTTCTATCAGCGGAAATCTTTTCAAACAGAGGGCCCATTTCCTCTTTCTCACTTTCAACAACCGCTTGCAGCTGTTTAACCTGATCCTCGGTCAAACCCAGTTTATCTTTCATTTTCAAGATAAAACCGGCGCCATCCCCCCTTCCCATTGGTCCAGGTCCAGCTCCAGGGCCTTCCGCGTAAGATAGAACAGCAAAACCGAACGACAAAAGCAACACTAAAACGCCCAGAGACATCCCATTCATTTTTCTTTTCATAAGATTTTCCTCCTTTCTAATCACAATAAGCAGGGTGGTTTTGAAAAAGACGCAGATAGTTAAACATTGAAAAATTCCTTCGCCCCAATTTTTCTTTCCAAAAAATCAATCCAGAATTACTACAAGATTCGTCCTTAGGGCCGCCTAATTAATTAAGGTATTAAAAAATAATACCAATTTATGCATTTATATCATACCAAAAGGTTGAGTACAATACTTCTAAAAGTAGTAGAAAATTAACACTTTGTGTGTCTTGTTTTCCAATAGGGTTTTCTCTTATAATCTTAAGGTAAATAAGATAGGAGTAAAGTTATGAATAATCTTTTTAAAAAAACGCTTTTAATCTTATTGTTTCTAGTTATAGGTTCTTTTTTATGCTTTGCCGAAAAAATTCCATTATTAAAAAAAAATCTAGGGAACTTCGAGCAAAAAAGCCTGAAATCTGATTTCGGAGGAGAATGGGAAACAGCAACGGATAAAGCCAACAATGGAACCTCTATTGCCTCTACTTCCTTTGTAGAAGGCATAGATCCTGCGAAAAAAGCCATCAGTGTGAATTACGAATTAAAGGCTGGTTATCAATACCGTTATATTATGTTCAAAATCAATTTTCCAAAAGTTCTCGATTTTTCAAAATATAACTCGATTTCTTTCTGGCTAAAGGGAAGCGGCCATCGTTTAAAATTTCATGTCGGCACAGAAGTTGTAAAAGATTATGACTATCATAGCTATAATATAGCGAAAACCACTACAGACTGGACTGAATACAAAATTCCTCTTTCCGTTTTTGTCCAGGAAGGTTGGGGAAGCACGAAAGAATTTGAAATGAAAAAAGTGTTTATGATAGAGTTCCAGACTGGTTCTATGAAAGAAGGAGAAAAGGGGTGGTTTGCCATCGGTGAAATCAAGCTTTCCAGCGAAAAGATTTATGAACAGCAGATGGCTTCAGACAATGCTCTGGATAGTCTTGTATTAATCAGCTCTAATGAAGATGGATTTGTCGATTCCGCTGGCGGTTTCTGGGAAGTTTCGGATGACAAAGTCAATTATGGCAGTTCGACGGCAAAACTGTCTTTTGGAAAAAGAGAAGACAGGCAGACCGTAAAGATGGAATATGAGCTTGGGCCGCTTTATAAATACCGTTATGCTATGGCAAGACTAGCTTTTGTTAACCCAATTAATTTAACCAGATATAAATCCGTTTCTTTTTTCCTCAGAGGCAATGAAAAGAAGCTGAAATTCCATATAGGAACACAGAATGTAGAAGATTACGATTATTATGGTTATGTGATTCGTTCTACCTCTTCAGATTGGAAGGAGTATAAATTTCCGCTGAAGCTTCTCAGACAGGAAGGCTGGGGGAAAAAAGTCCTTTTCGACTTAAAGAAAGTCAAGGTAATCCAGTTCCAAACCGGTTCGATGCTGCCGGGAGAAAAGGGATGGTTTGAAATTGACAACCTCACGCTCAGCGCCGACGAACTCACGGATACAAATAAAAGCGCATTACTTTCAAGTAAATAGTAAATACAACGGCTCAAGGAGGAATTGTGCTTTACCCTTTTAAAAAAGCGGGGTTTTTGTTCTTGCTTGTTTTTTTTGTTTATGGTTTCTTTTGGGGGACAGAAAAGGAAACCGGTGTTTTAAAGCTTAGCCGCTTTTTGGAAAAAAACCTGGAAATAGAAAGTCTAAAAGGCGCATGGTCTATCGAAAGCGATTCCGGTTCGGGAGGAAACAGCAAATCATCGGTTGTCTGGCTGAAAGATTCTGAAAAAAAAGATACCGCTTTAAAAACTATTTATGAACTCGGCAGTCAGTATGACTTCCGTTATGCGGGGCTAAAACTATCTTTTTCTAACGCGGTTGACCTTTCTCTGTATAAACAAATTTCTTTTGACCTAAAGGGAAACGGAAATAGATTAAAGATAGTAATCGGCACAACGGATGTCAAAGACCATGATTATCATGAATATGTGCTGGTTTCGCCTTCGAAGAATTGGAGGAAATACGCTATTCCTCTTGAGATTTTTAGACAACAGGGCTTTGGAGATGTTGTTGACCTAAATTTAAAGGAAGTAAAGTTTATTCAATTTATAACAGGTTCTATGAAAATCGGGGAAAAAGGATGGTTTGCTATTAACCGCATAGAATTAGAAACAAATGCTGGCAACGTCTCAAATACAGAAAAAATCTATGTGGCCAATGTTTTGAATTTAAGCGATTTTAAAAACAGCGGACTCTGGGTTCCTTCTGTAGAAGGGGAGTGGAAATATTTTTCAGATGCTTTTAACCGGGGAAATTCGAAGTCGAGTCTTTCCCTTGTTCCCAATCCAGACAATAAACGCCCTTATTTAAAGTTTGATTACAAATTAGACAAAGGCTATCTCTATCGTTATGCTGTAGCTAGATTCGCCTTTCCCAATCCTGTAAATCTCTCAAAATACAATACTATCTCCTTTCGTATGAAAGGCAGCGGCAATAGAGTCAAAGTGCAAGTCGTTTCTATGGGGATTCCCGACTTTGATTATCACGCAACTGTCATCCCCACCACTTCACCAGAATGGAAAGAATACAAAATTTCATTCCGGTCGTTCTCGCAGGAAATTTGGGGGAAAAAAACAAAATTTAGTTTAAAAAATGTCAGGGGAATACAATTTCAGTGCGGATCAATGGCAATAGGAGAAAAAGGATGGATCGCGCTTGACAAAGTAACCCTGAGTAGAGAAGATATAGACCTGATGCAGGGCGGTTTCAAGATACATAAGGCCATTACAAATGACAAACAGACTAATGGCTGTTTTCTCGGTGTTTATTCGGAGAGTTATTCCACAGACATGGAAATGTTGAACTTTCTGGAAACAAAAATCGGGAAGAAGTTTGCTCAACTTATGTGGTTTCTGGATTGGAACTCCGAATTTCCAGAAGAAGAATGTGAAAGAGTATCCCAGGCAGGCTATATTCCCCATCTAACATGGGAACCCTGGATTAGCGGAGAAACCAACAGCATTAAGCTTTCTGATGTTATATCCGGCCGCTGGGATGATTATATTAGAAAATGGGCGGCTTCCGCAAAAGAGTATGGTAAACCTTTCTTCTTAAGATGGGGACATGAATTTAATGGGAATTGGTACCCCTGGTCTCTTCCCATGAATAATATGGACCTTCAGAAATACAACCTTGCCTACCGGCATGTGCATGATATTGTTACAGCTTCAGGGTGCACCAATGCTATATGGATATGGTGTATAAATAATTATTCGTCACCCCCTTATTCCAACGAAAACCTGACACATAATTATCCGGGATCTAATTATGTGGATTGGCTGGCGATTGACGGGTATAATTTTGGACTACAACCCGGCTCTGATTTCGGCTGGTTTACCTTTGATGAATTATTTTCCGAGCCTTATACCATTCTGGTGCAGAATTTCCCCAATAAACCGATCATGCTGGGAGAATTTTCTTCTGGTAACGTAGGAGGAAACAAAAAAGAATGGATCTATGATATGGCAAATGTCTTAAAAGAAAAATACCCCGCCATTAAGTCAATAGTCTGGTTTAACATGAATAAAGAAGCCGAATGGCAGATAGATCTGAATCCCGAGATATCCGCAGCTTTCTACGAAGCTGTTTCTAATGATTATTTCCTTACTTCAGGGGCAAATCTATTGAAAGTAAATGAAAAAATACCGGAAGAAAGACAGCTCTATTTGGATAAATTAAAGCTTTTGAGCCCTGAATCAGAAAAAAAGACAGCCACGGCTAAAAGATTGAAGAAAAAAATAGTAATAGACGGAAACCTTTCGGATTGGCCCAGCGATATTCCCGCTGTTGAACTAAGCAGGGGAAACGGCCATAAGCTAAATTTTTCCAAGAGCGGCAAAAGCGAAGACATTAAAGCAAAAATAAGAATGGCATGGGATGATGAGTCTTTTTACGTAGGCTGCGAAGTGTTTGAGAGCACTCCTATGGCTAACCCTTATCGTAACCAGGAAGCCTGGAAAGGAGATTGTCTGGAGCTTATGTTTGGGTTAAATCCTGATGCCGACACATCCCGGCGTATTTTTTTCTCAGATGATTATCAAATACTTTTCAGCACAGCAGACTTAAGGACAAAAAAAGCTCCTTATATCTGGAATTTCACCCGTATTTTCGCAGGAGATGGAGATATAAAGGTTCTTAAGACAAAAGATGGTTATAGTATGGAAGCAAAACTTCTTTTTTCTTCCTTCGATAGTTTTACACCAGAAAAAGGAAAACGTTATGGCTTTGATATTGCCATTGATGACGCTGACACGAGCAATGAAAGGCAATCTCAATTATTCTGGAACGGCAGCAAAGATTTTTACAAAAATCCCAGCGTCTGGGGCTTCTTAGAATTAAAATGAGGGAAAATCGTGGATATTAAACCAGCGCATCCGACTATTGGAGTCCTTTTAAATCAGTTTGAAGGAGAATATCAGTCTTTTGTTTGGAGTGGCGTGAACGACTTCTTAAAAGACAGAAATGCAAATGTTGTCTTTTTTGTGGGACGAGCTCTCAATCCTCCGCAAGATATCCCTTCTTTTCATAATATGGTTTACCGCATGGTAAATGTAAATCATTTGGATGGATTGATCATAGGAACCGGAAGTATTGGAAATTACTCAAGTACCGAAGAGCTTATGGATTTTCTGCAGCCTTACCGCTCTATCCCTATTGTCAGCATAGGAAGAGTCTTAGAAGGCATTCCCAGTGTTATAGCGGATAATAAAAGCGATATCAAAAATGTAATTTCTCATCTTATAGAAGTACACCAATATCAGGAAATTGCTTTTGTCAGGGGAACAGAAAAAAATCCTGACGCGGAAGAACGTTATATTTCTTATCTGGAAGCCCTGAATGAGCATAACATATTATTTGACCCGGAATTTGTTTTCCCCGGAAATTTAACTTATGAATCTGGAATTAAAGCCGCTCATTTTTTCCTGAATAAGAAAGGGAAAAAACCACGGGCTATTGTCTGCGCTAATGACGAAATGGCGGTAGCAATCTTTAAGACTTTCCAGAGCCTGGGCATTCAAATTCCTCAAGAAATAGCCGTAGTGGGTTATGACAGTATAAAAGCGGGAAATTTTTTGGCTTCCCCTTTGACTACTATAAACCAGTTTCCTTATGAACAGGGAAGGAAAGGCGCAGAAATCTTGATGGACATTGTAGAAGGCAATGCTATCCCAGAAGTTTTTACTTTTCCAACTCAGCTTGTCATTAAAGAATCCTGCGGCTGCGTCGATTCTTATCCATGGAAAAAGAAAAAGCAGAACAGTGCAAGCCTGGAAAGCGATATCCTGGAAATGGAAAATTGCGCATCCCTGACTGATAAAATACTGGAAAATTTTGATTTTACAGAAGAAAAAAACGGGGAGATAAAAGAAGCTTTAACTGTTTTAATCCCAAATTTTATCCAGGATATAAAAGAACAGAACGTAAAGGGAGATTTCTTACGCCTTTTAAATCAAATTTTATCTAAAAAGATAGGCTCTGGAAAAAACGCATCTATCTGGCAGGACATATTGTCTGTAATACGCGACTCTTTTATTTCTCAAATAAAAAATCTTCCTTTAAAAGCGATAGCTGAAGATATATGCCACCAGGCGCAGATTTTTGTAGGCAAATTTATGGAAAGGGAAGAAGCTTACAGTAATCAGGAAATGAATCAGCTTTTGTGGGATTTTCGGGATATTACCTTACAGGTCAATTATAATTATGACCTCAAAAAAATAATGAAAATGGTTCTGGAGAATTTTCCCAGGCTTGGTATCAAAGAATGCTATATTTGTTCTTATGTAAAAGGAAAGTTTTACAAGGAACAGAACAACGACAATCTTCCTCAAAATTCTGAATTAATTATGGGATATGACGAAAAAGGCAATGTTTTTTCAAGTTTCAACACAAAAATGTTTTTTACCTCTCATTTACTACCGGAAGTGATTATTTCCAAAAAAGAACGTTATAGTTTTATAATTCAACCACTTTGCAGCAGGGAATACCAGTTTGGCTATATTCTTTATCAATTAGGAAATACACCATCTATTATTCACGAGATATTACGGGAGCAGATCAGCAGCGTTTTGGAAAAGTCTTCTTTTTTTGAAGAACTGAAAAAAGGAAAAGAAAAGCTGGAAGCAACTTTGGAAGAACTGTCCAGGAGCGAAGAAAGGTTCCGGGAAATGGCTATTTTGTTTCCTACTATAGTGGCAGAAACGGATATCGAGATGCAGTTTCTTTTTCTCAACCAGGCAGGTATGGAATCTTTTGAAATCCTGGAAAATAGCATTAATAACTTATCTCTTCTCGATTATGTTTATCCAGAAGACAAGGAAAATTTGAGGGAATACCTGGCAAGAATTATGAAGGGCGATCTGTCCGATTTTAATGAATTCCGGTTTACGAAAAAAAACGGCTCTATTTTAACTTTTTTATGTAAAGCTTATCCTATAAACAAAAACGATTCTATAGAAGGAATACGCTGGAGCATTATTGACCTGAAACCGATGTTAAGGTCTATTATCTTACCCCAGGAGCTGTTCTTTAAAGAACATAAACTCAGCCCACGGGAAAGAGAGGTGTTGACTCTGATTCTGCAGGGCTATAAGATAAAAGAAATAGCCAAACAATTATTTATTAGCGATGTTACCGTCAAAGTGCATTCACGTTCCATATATGAAAAGACAGGTGTTCAAAACAAAGCGACGCTTTTTGAAAAATTAAAAGACTATCAAATCAGCCGTTTTGGGCATCAATCATTTGTATTTTCTCTTCTGAGCCGGGCAATTCAAGAATAAGTTGCATTAAAACTTTCCGGATTTTGAAACTTTTTTTCTATTATTATTTTTTCTATTATCTGTATTATTTTATTAAACGCCCTTATAATATAAATAAACACAAATAAGGAATGGAAATTCGATTATGCCTATAATGGGCCTTATCTTTGCATTGACTTTAACTCTTTCCGGGGATACGAACTTATCATTAAACGACTGTTTTCTAAAAGCGGTTCAAAGAAGTTATTCCCTGGCTAACCAGGGTGAGGCCCTCAAACAGACTGAGGAACATTACACTCAGGCCTGGCAGAACTTTACGCCGATATTATCCCTAGCTGGAAGCGACACCGTATCAGGATACTTCAGCCCAAATAATTCCATAACAAACAACGGGGCTTTTAAATTATCTTTAAGCCAGCCTTTATTCCGCGGCTTTAAAAACATTGCGATTCTGGAACAATCTAAGGATTTGATCAAATCGCAAAGCGAAGCCCGGGAATGGGCATATTACCAACTTTATCTGGATACGGCGCAGGCTTTTTACAATATTTTAAGCGTTCAGAAACAGCTGGAGCATTGCCAGGTTCAGCTTCAGCTTTTCGACAAGCGGATCCAGGAAATCAACGCATGGGTAAGGATCGGCAGGAGCCGCGGCAGTGATTTATCCGGTGTAAAGGCAAGCCGTGCTCTATCCTACTCCCAGATGATCCAATATGAAGGAATTTTATCCAATAGTGTTGAGCTTTTCCGTTTTCTGACGGGCATCTCTAATGATTTCACTCTAGCAGATGAAACCAATTTACCTTCAACTCCGGAAAAATTAAACACTTATCTTGAATCTATGAAAGAAAGGGCTGACATAATAGCCGCGAAATACCAGGCCAAGAGCGCTTCCAGATTGATCGAAATAGCTAAAAGCGACCGGCTGCCCTGGGCTGATTTTACTTTATCCGCGGGCGATGCCCAATTCCGGAACAACACTCCATGGAACTGGAATCTTCAATTATCACTCACTTTCAGCCTTTTTGCCGACACCTTTGTCCAGTCCAGAATTAGAGAGGCCGAATCTATCCGCAATCAATCAGATAATGCGTACTTGCTTTTGTTTGAAAGTATCCGTAAAGATGTGAGAACATCGTACGCGGCTTTTCTGTCTTATTTAGAGCAAATCAAAGCATATCAGGAATCTTTGAAATACCTGAAAGACAATCTTCATCAGTTAGAAAGAGATTTCCGGCTGGGCGCGGTAAAGATCACCGATGTATTAAGCGCTTCCAGTTCTTATGAAGACGCTTTACGGACACTTGAAACGCTCAATTTTCAGGCCAGAATGGAATACCTGCGTTTACATATTTATTCTGGAAAATTTTTATTGCCTGATGAGGGGAAATTATGACATTGCCCGAATTAGCCATAAGACGACATGTTTTTGCCTGGATTCTGATTATCGCTTTTGTCCTGTTTGGTTTGATGTCATTTCAAAGGCTGGGAGTCAGCCGGCTGCCGGATGTGGACCTGCCGGTTTTAACTATCAGGATGTCTTATCAGAACGCCGCCCCTGAGATTATGGAATCTGAGGTGGTCGATACTATCGAAAGCGCTTTGATGACCGTGGATGGAATACGGACAGTCACATCCTCCAGCAGAAGGGGCGGAGCTTCGATTACTATTGAATTTGAATTGAATAAGAATATCGACATTGCATTGCAGGACGTGCAGGCAAAGCTTGCCTCTGTTCAAAGATTCCTGCCTAACGATATGGATCCGCCGACTATATCCAAAAGCAATCCCGAAGATGAGCCGATCCTCTGGCTTACACTGGAAAGTGAAACGATTGCCAGATCTGATCTGATGCTCTATTTCCGGGATGAACTAAAAGACCTGTTCACAAAAATCAGCGGCGTCGGCAATGTCGCCCTATTCGGCTATTTAGAACCGAATATCCGGATATGGCTTTCTGCAAATCAAATGAGTTACTACAATTTGTCCCCTGTCGATATAGTAAACACGCTGAGCAGTGGCAATATCCAGGCCCCAGCCGGGCTAATCAACCAGTCCCAAAAAAGCTTTAATGTCAGGACTATGGGCGAGCTGTCATCACTACGGTCCTTCAGCAACCTGCTCATCAATCAGCGGGGCGGGCAGCCGAATTATCTTCCCATCCGGCTTTCGCAGGTCGCGTCTGTCGAAAAAGGGACTGAGGATATTACGAGCTTCGGCCGCGGCATGGGTAAAAACGCCGTTGGTTTCGGTATATTGAAACAGCGCGGCGCGAATGAAGTAACTGTAGCGCGGCATGTAAAGCAGAAAATAGCCGAAATTCAGAAAAACCTCCCGCCTGGTATGTCGCTTGCTGTCAATATGGACAAATCCGCTTTCACAGAAGATTCCGTAAACGATATGATATTTACATTGATCCTTGCCGCGATCTGCACGGCGCTTGTCTGCTGGTTATTTCTTGGATCCGTTTCCTCAACGCTCAATATTCTCATGACCATACCTTTTTCCATAATCGGGGCTTTCATAGGTATCTATTTCCTGGGTTTTACCCTGAATACTTTCACGCTTATGGCATTGTCACTGGTTATCGGCATTGTAGTCGATGACGCGATCATGGTTTTAGAAAACATCATACGCCACAGGGAAGCCGGCGAAGGCCTGTTGAAAGCGGCTTTAAACGGGTCAATGGAAATATCATTCGCCGCAATAGCTACAACATTGGCAATAACCGCCATATTCCTGCCGGTTGCCTTTATGGGAGGCGTGATCGGAAAGTTTTTCTATCAGTTCGGGGTCACTCTTGCCATTTCAGTCCTGCTTTCACTTCTGGGAGCCCTCACTGTAACTCCGATGATTTCATCCCGGTTTTTAAAACTCTCGGAAAATCAAAGCCGTTTCCGTAAAGCATTTGACGCCGTGATGGATAAAACTCGCGAATTTTACCGGAAAATACTTTCCGCCGCTTTGAAGCGCCGAGGCCAAATAGTAATATTGGCTTTTTTATTATTTATCATCAGTTTATTCACCTTGATTTTTATTCCAAAGGAATTTACCCCTGCCGTGGATGAAGGAAGGTTTTCTATCACCGTTCGCGCGCCGGCAGGATCCTCTCTTAATTTTACCGACGGTAAAATTAAGGAAATGGAAGCGTTACTCCTGAAGCGCCCGGAAATCCAACGAATTTTCACATTCGGCGGCGGGTCTGATTTGAGCAGCGGCAGAATAGTTGTTCTTTTAAAAAAAAGAGGCGGCAGAGGCATAAATAATGAAACTCACAGGGAATGGACTCAGAAGGACGCCATGGATGCCTATCGAAAAATGTTCGGCAATATTAAAGGCGTCCGGGCCACCATTCAGGATCTATCCGCTCAGATCATTCCAGGAGCCGGCGGTTTTCCAGTTGAATTTGTAATTCAGGGGCCGGATTGGAACACATTGATTTCAAACTTTAATCAAACAACAAACCTTATGGCCAAAAGTGGGAAATTCCAGGATATTTCAACCGATTACCGGGAGGGTTCCCCTGAAGTTGGCATTGTCCCAAACCGCCTGAAAGCAAACGCGAGAGGGGTCAACATTTCAGCGATAGCTCAAACAGTCAACATAATGATCGGCAGTGTTGTAGCCGGCAGTTATTTTGAAAACGGCCATCGCTATGACATCCGGATCAAATTGCGTGATCCGGAAACGGACATCCGCAAACTGGTCAATAAAATTTCTGTCCGCAACATGTTTGGTGAGCTTATCCCTTTATCATCCGTAGCAGACCTCGCGGAAAATCCTCAGCTTGTTTCCATCAGCCGTTTTAACCGCCAGCGTGCCATCAAAATCCAAGCAAATTCTGTATCTGGTTTTTCTCAAGACAACGCCCTTAAACTCGCCGTAAAAATCGCGGATGAAACCCTGCCGAAGGGTTATTTTACGACCTTTTCAGGCAGCGCACAGTCTTTTAATGATTCTTTCGGAAGTTTGATTTTTGCCCTCATTCTGGGTGTCTGTGTCGCTTATATGGTGCTGGCTATACAGTTTAACAGCTTTCTGGACCCGCTGAGCATCCTTATGGCATTGCCGTTCAGCGCTACCGGGGCCTTTATCGCTCTGCTGATAGCCGGGAAATCCCTGAACATATATAGCATGATTGGATTAATCCTGCTGATGGGCATAGTAAAGAAAAACTCCATTATGCTGGTAGATTTCACAGATAATGTCCGCAGAAATGAAAAAGCCGATGTGACCAAAGCGCTTCTCAAGGCCTGCCCTATCAGGCTTCGCCCTATTCTTATGACTTCTCTCGCGATTCTGGCGGGAGCATTACCGGCGGCTCTGGCTTTCGGTCCGGGAGCGGAATCCCGAGTGCCGATGGCGGTCACCGTAATTGGCGGCGTTATTGTATCTACCATTTTGACACTTTTCGTTGTTCCTTGCGTTTACAGCCTTCTGAGCCCTTTTGAAGGTAAGCATTCCCATGAAGCGGCTATAAAGGAATTGGAATAACGCGAATAGGTTCTCAAAGTATTTGTTATTTCTTCAGAATAGCTTCCATTAAACGGATGAGAACGTTGTGATCTTCGAGAGTTAGAAAGTAATCGGCTTTTAGAATCATATCGCCAAACTGCTTATCATCAAAATGAAAATGAGAAAGAAAGAGCTCTTTACATCCAGTTTGTGATCCAGTCTTTACGCTTACGCCAGCAATAACCTAACGGGCAGTGCGCCATTTAACAATGCGACAGCTTTGTGTGATCTGAGTTCCAACAGGTGAATCGGCGCGGTTTCCGGAACGAGCAACGCGATGCGCCACTTTGAGAAACGATTCCGGATTGCTCTGCCCACATCCTTATACAATGCGTTGATGCTGCCGCCGGGCCCTATTCGTTCACCATAGGGCAGATTGGCAACCAGCAGGCCGCTTGGCGCGGGCGGCGACCACTCCTGAAAAGGCATTACTGAAAATTCGATATGCTTTTCGACGCGGGCGCGCAATGCGGAAGCTCGCGCCAAATCAACATACTTCGCCTGGATATCCGAGGCATAAATCGGCACCGGTAAGGCAGATCTTTTAGCGGCCCTTAACTGGTCAGAAACCAGGCGCCACAAAACGCGGTCAAAACCGGCCAGGTGTTCCAGGGCAAAATCATCTTTGCCGCGGTGAATGAGGGGCGCTTTATTCAGCGCGATATACGCGGCTTCTATAGCGATGGTGCCAGAGCCGCACATCGGCTCGAGAAGCACTTCCTCGCCAGTGTAGCCAGCCAGGAGTAAAATCGAAGCGGCCAATGTCTCTTTCAGAACAGCCGGATGCCCATTTAAACGCCAGCCGCGCTTATGAAGGGCACGGCCTGCAGTGTCAATGCCGAGAACGCAGGAACCGTTTCGAAAAAACGGAACAATAGTGATAGGATCATCCCCCTCGGGTTCAAACCGGGGGACAGACTTTTCAAACGCGCTGGTCTGTATGGATTGAACAACAGTTGCGATGACCTCGTCTTCCCCTAAAGCCAGTGCCTGTTGATCGGTGAGAGCCGGTGTGACTTTGAAAGGTTTTTGTGAACGCAGCCACTCCGGCCATTTGACCTTCTGCAGTTCTATC
>JAGVOW010000051.1 GCA_020052515.1 Brevinematales bacterium
AATGTCATAATTTCCGCCCCGGTCGGAAGAAAAAAACAACCATGCTTTACCGCTGGAAGCATCCCGGTACAAAAAGGGCGTGATCTCGTTATATTGATCGGAGCTTAAATACCCGCCGCCCGAGAGCGCGAGCTTATTCACGCCATCTTTGGACTTTGTGGAATCCTCGCCCGCAAAGTAACCACTGCAGGCGGATAAAAGAGTAATCAATATTGATACTGAGAAGAAAACAATCTTTTTCATAGGAACCTCCTTTGCAACCACGAAAAACACGAAACTTTATTCACCACCAAAATACCAAGGGCCCCAAGACGCTAAATTTCGAGTCATTTCGTGTGGTTCGTGGTTCTATCTATCTTCGTGATAATATTGTATCAAGAATTAAGGCAAAAGTCAATATCGCAGGTATAGGCGAGGTTAATTAACCTCGCCTATACTGCTATAATCAATGCGCAAAAGATGGTTTATTTACTGCCGATGAGATCTCCTTTCTGATTGTAAAGGAGAATTTCAGAGTCTTTGTGCTTAAAGTCAGGGGTGTTTTTTATCAGCACGTAGCTGATTACTTTGCCCCCATTTCCGGGTAAACTGCCGATTTTTCCTTTCCATTTTGTCATAACCTTATCCTGAATCTGGAAACTGCCTTCCGAGCGGTCTGTGTCGACTGTATAAAAGTCCGCGGGGAATTGAGTAACCAGTTCAATGTTATTCGCTGGAACGGAAGAAAGGTTTTTTACGCTTATCTGGACAGTTACTTCACTGTTCCCTTCCAGCACCTTCTTCTCAATTGTTATATTTTCCGCGGCTGTGGTATACCAGACGTATACCGGCGGAATAGCTCTTATTTTATCCATTTTAAATGCGGCTATGCCGGTATTGCCTTCATAAGTAAGAGGAATGGATGATTTGATGATTTTTGCGTTTGCCGGAAGCTTGACTCGAATATCTAATTTATAATCTGTGACTAAGATGTTTTGTTTCTTTTCCTTAAGCTTCAGGTAAGGCCTGAATTCCACATAACTTGTGTTTTCACTTAAAGATAGAACCTTCAAATCACTTTCAACCGCGGATTCCTGCTTGTCATTGGCTTTCAGGTCAAATATCCGGTTTTTATCCTGAAATAAAGGACTGGCCAGTTCAATCCGGGTTTGCGCGTTTTTCAGGTTTCTAATAGTGTACATTGATTTAGATTTCTTTGCCGACAGGTCAATAGTTGTCTCAAGGTCAATAGCTAGATCGTTCCTGATCGCAAAGGCCGGATTGCCGGGCAGGTTAAGTTCGGCCAAAGGCCTGGAAAATCCAATCTGGGCAAATAGAAAAAGCACAAGTAAAAGCTCCACAAGATATTTTATCGTTTTATCTGTTTTCACGTGAGTACCCTCCTTAATAAAAGTTTAACGGGAAAGCGTGTCAGGCCTGACTCTCCGGTTCGGCAGATAGCCCAGAACACCGTCTGGCCTATCGGGATAGATGCGATCCAATAGATTGAGCAGCCATGTTTTTGTGTTTCCGCTTGTTCGCGGTCCGTTATACGTGTTCCAGATTCCATTGAGGCCGTATGTGATCCCGCTGGGGCCATCCAGATATCTATTGATATGGCCATAATCCATAATACGGTAACTGCCTTTGTACAAAACTACATTGAATTCATGGCCTGGTGAATAAGCGTCCCAGATGAAATTGGCGTTAAAGCCCAGTGAGCGAAGCAAAGCATGTCTTAAAATAGCATGGTCTTCGCAGTCGCCATGGTATAAACGGCCGTCATTGTAGCTCTGTCCCCAATTGGAGTTGGTCGCGTTCAACTGGTTAATCAAATTTGGATTACGATTGGGGTCCGTGTACCGAATCGTGTAATAAGCGGGCATTCCTTCTGCCCCGGCAAAGTAATTCAAATTAAAAATGTTGTTTATCACATAGCTATTGATGCTATCGCTGGTCCAGGTCATATAGTTGTCCACATACCAGGAGACAGCGGCAACCAGAAAGTCCGGGAAATATTCAAAAGAATAATCAAAATTAGCGTGAGTGCATGGTTTTATAAAAGGGACATCCGTTGCCGGATAGCTGTAGAGAGCGTCTGTCGGACGGTTGGTGTTTTGAAATATTTCAACTAACAGGGTGTAAAACAGAAACAGGTTTAAAGCGTCATCAGCCGTATCCTGCACCAGGCTCATGTTTAAATTGAAAAGCCTTTGAGCGTTCTGGTTATTCCAGCTAGTTGGAACCGACAGTACGTTATTCGGCGCGGCTGGTTTTTCATCCGCGAAACCAAAACATGCGCCCGACGTGGTTACCGGAAGCATATAATAGCGGAAACTGTTTGCTCCGTTAGGATTATCATAAGCCATAAAAGCAAGTTTCGGCCCGTAGGTCGGGTGGAAATAATGGGCAATTCCCGCTCCCTGCCCGCTCATTCCTACGCCTTTGAGCACAAAGTACCGGCTCCAGTTCGTCGTAGTGCCGTCCGTTTGAAGGTTCCATCCTACTTTATAACGGAAATTGTTCCATTCCGAATCATTGTAGGCCATCATAACCAGGTCTAATTTGCCGTTCAGGTCAATGTCCGCGAGTACGACATCTGCTCCCTCGGCTTTATCGACGCCGCCGGCGGTTCTACTTCCGGACCAGCTTGCGGCTATGCCGTTAGTGCCGAAGTTCCAGCCTATTTTGTAGCGGAAACTGCCGTCATAAGCCATAAAAACAAAGTCCGGAGTACCGTTTCGGTCAATATCGCCGATCGAAACGCCTGCCCCTTGCGCTTCACTTCCGAGCCCTGAAATCTGCATATTGGTGGACCAACTGGCAGCTACGCCGGCTGTGCTGAGATCCCAGCCTATTTTGTAGCGGAAAGTATTGGCGCCGACAGGATTGTCGTAAGCCATCAGCACCATGTCCAGAATGCCGTTCCGGTTAATATCGTACAGGGCGATGCCTGCTCCCTGGCCTTCATTTCCGACACCCGGGACAACCGTATAATTTGCCGTCCAGGATGCCGCTGCCTGGGTATTAAAATTTACATTCCACCCGATTTTATAGCGGAAAGTATTGGCACCGCCAGGATTGTCATAGGCCATCAAAACCATGTCAGGCGTGCCGTCGCGGTTAATGTCGCCGAAAGCAGTACCTGCCCCCTGGCCTTCATTACCTACGCCGGTTACCTGGACATAATCCGCCATTCCCGTCAGTCCGTAGTCGGTAGGCCCCGTAATGTACGGAGGATAGGAATAGACAACCGAACACAAGCAGAGCAAGATAAGAGACACAAAAACTCGAGACAGCGGGAATAACCGCCTGAAAGGAAGGAAAATAAAAAATTTCCCTTTCATAGAAAAGCCTCCTTAAAAATATTTTAGATATTATATAACAGTCGAGTCAAAAGTCAATAGTACTATTGGGGTGAATTCTTGCGTTTTTCAGCTTCGGGAAATAATATATTGTTATGAAACTATTAATACTTTGCGCTTTAAAGAGTGAGGCGAATGAGCTACTTCACTGTCATAAAGCAAAATCTATTTTTTTGAGAAAAAGACAGAGTTTGTTTTTAGCGGAGCAGGGCAATACAAAATTGTATTTTGGTATTACGGGCGTAGGCAGAAAAAATGCAAGGCGCTTTCTGAAAACTTTTTCTAGCGAAATAGGGACCTTTGATGCTTTGATTGTGGGCGGCTTTGCCGGCGCCTTGAATCCTTCTTATCGGGCGGGGGATATTGTGTGTGCTAAAGCCTTCCTTGACTTAGAAAACAACCGGATGGTTTCCCTTGTTTCTGGCCAGAATTTCTTGAAAAAAAGTGATTTTTCTTTTCAAATGGCTGTCGGCGCCTCTGTTAATGGGTTTTTATTGAAAAAAGATAAGCAGGACTTACTAACTTCTAATTCCTCTGTTGATTTTGTCGATATGGAAAGCTTAGAGGCTGTTTTGTTTTGTGAGGAACAAGAGATTCCTTGCTGTATTGTCCGTTCGGTGAGCGATGAACTGGGTTTTGATTTCCCGCCTTTGGAATTTGTGCAGGATAGCTGGAAAAGAATAAACTTGTTGAGGCTTTTGGCCGCTGTTTTGAGAAGGCCGGCAGTGCTATTGAAAGTATTTTCTTTCAGAAGCCGCTTGAGAAAGGCGGGGAAGAATTTGGCAAGGGCTTTGGTAGAAGTGGTGAAAGGATTTGAGGATAAATAATGCAAATTGAAATGATTGATACGGAAAGAGCTCTTTCCCCCACTAATATTGAGCTTGCCGATTATGTCATTAATCCATACAAGGGTTGTGAATTCGGCTGCGCATACTGCTACGTTCAGTCGAACGGCGGCATTAAGAAAATCCAGAAAGAATGGGGAGAATATGTTTTTGTCAAACAAAATTTTGTGGAGCTTTTACAAAAAGAGGTAGAAAAAGCGGGGGATATAAAAAGGGTTTTGATTGGTTCAACCACAGAGCCATTTCAGTCTGTGGAACAGCGCTATCAATTGAGCCGCCAGACTCTAAGCATTCTTGCTTCCCATAAGATTCCGTTTGTTATTTTGACCAAGTCGCCTTTAATTTTGGATTGTAAAGATTTGCTTTCTTATTCTGATCAAAACCGGATTTATTTTACTTTTAACGCGGAAGAAGTCAGGTCGCTTTTTGAGAAAAGAAGTTTTTCTCAGCAGGAGAGGCTGAAAGCAATTAAAGAACTTTGGCAGGCTGGCATAGATGTGATTGTCTACATAGGGCCAGTTTTTCCGCTTATTACCGAACCAGCATTGTTGTTTAAAGAGTTGAAAGGTGTAACGAAGAAAATCTATCTGGAAGCCTATCATCCCAAGTTGGGAAATTGGGATGAAATCCTTTCAAAATTGGGTGTCGAAAGGGAAGAGTTTTACCGAAAGATTTATTCAAGTGAAGCGGAATACCAAAACTACTGGAATAATTTTGCAGAGGAGACAAAAGCGGCAAATAGAGAATATGCCTTCGAACTGGAATTTTTTGTTCCGAAGTTTAATTCTTATTATAAAGGCTAATAGCTAGAAGCTAATGTTTATTCAGAGAATATTTTTCCCGGCGTTCGTTTTTTTTCTCTTCGATCCATATCACCATTCGCAGGACGATAAAATAGCTGGCTAGCGCGAGAAAACCTGAAAGCAAAGTATTTCCTACCAGGTAATCAAGCCCGGCGTGGAATATTTTTGACATCGTACCGCTCGCGGCCGCGATGTTCGCGTCGGAGTGAAAAAATGGTTTAAAGTAGGAACCAATCTTGTAGCTTAGAAATATCCAGAGCGGTCCCAGGAATGGATTAGCAATGGCTGTCCCGATAAAAGCCGCCGGTACATTGAACTTGATAAAGACAGCGATTGCGGAAATCACAAGGAAACCCAGGCCGAAAGTGGGGAAAATGCCGATAAAAGCGCCTATCGCGAAACCAAGCGCGATCTGGTGAGGAGTGCTCCGCAGATGAAAAAGTTTTCTGATCCAATTCCGGAGCCGGATCCAATTCCGGTGAATTATGTGTTTTTCGCGGCCTTTCCGGAGCTTTTGCTGTTTCGACATGGGGCAGTTCTCCATAAAACTTATCAGAAATTTCTCTGTCAATTAATCAAAGGACAGGTATGATAACTTAGTTTTTGTGTTTTGTCCATATTAGGTTGAGAAATGTGGTTGAGAAATGTGTGAATTCCCCCTTTCGAAAGGGGGAATTACTGGGGAAATGCTCTCAAAAGAATTGATCAGTTTAGGGTTTATTTTTATTGCTTATTAATATTGAGTATTTTTGGAACTTTCATTAAAATATATTATCTCATTTAAAGGCGGGGATTTTTTATGCTCTTAAATAAGGAATTTCTAAAAACTGCTGACAAAGAAGTTTATGAGGCTATTTTAAAAGAAGAAGAAAGGGAAGAACTCAACATTGAGCTGATCGCTTCTGAGAATATTGTTTCAAAGGCGGTTTTGGAAGCACAGGGTTCTATTATGACCAATAAATACGCTGAAGGGTATCCGGGGAAGCGTTATTACGGCGGCTGCGACTATGTGGATGTAGTAGAAAATCTGGCCCGGGAAAGGGCAAAGAAAATTTTTCAATGCGAATACGTGAATGTACAGCCACATTCCGGCAGTCAGGCAAACATGGCGATTTATTTCTCGGTCTTGAACCCGGGCGACAAGATTCTGGCTATGAATCTTTCTCATGGCGGGCATCTGACCCATGGTTCACCGGTTAATTTTTCCGGGCGCTTTTTCAATGTGATCAGCTATGGGGTTTCACCGGATACTGAAACGATTGATTACGCGGCTTTAATAGAACAGGCTGTGAGAGAAAAGCCAAAAATGATAGTGGCTGGAGCGAGCGCTTATCCCCGCGTTCTGGATTTTAAGAAATTTCGAGAGGCGTCCGACGCGAGCGGGGCCTATTTAATGACGGATATGGCGCACATCGCGGGGCTGGTCGCGGCCGATTTGCATCCATCTCCCTTGATGGGCTCGCATTTTGTAACCACTACCACGCATAAAACATTAAGAGGCCCGCGCGGCGGTATGTTGCTGATGGGCAAAGACTTTGAAAATAAAATGGGTGTTGTCGCGCCGAAAAGCGGCAGGGTCAAGATGATGAGCGAAATTTTAGACTCACAAATTTTTCCAGGTATTCAGGGCGGGCCCCTGGAACATGTGATTGCCGCGAAGGCAGTGGCTTTTCAGGAAGCTTTAAAACCCTCTTTTATTGATTACCAGAAGCAGGTTCTGGCTAATTGCCGCTCTCTTTCTAAAAAACTTCTGGAAAAAGGATTTAGGCTGGTTTCAGGCGGTTCGGATAACCATCTTCTCCTCATTGACCTGGCTAATAAAAATTGTTCCGGTAAAGAAGCGACCGAAGCTCTGGATAAAGCAAGGATTACAGTCAATAAAAACGCGATTCCTTTTGACAAGCAGCCGCCGATGATTACCAGCGGAATCCGTATTGGAACTCCGGCTGTAACCACTCGCGGAATGAAGGAAAAAGAGATGGAAGAGATTGGGGAATATATAGAAGAGGCGATTTCTCATAAGGAAGATGAAAAAATACTTAATTCTATTCGTCAAAAGGTCGAAAATCTATGTAAAAGATTTCCTTTGTATTAGTTGTTTGAAAAAGGAAAGAAAAGAGAAACCAGCAAATATGAGGTAAAAATGCCCGAAGAAGTGGTGTTTGGAGTCGCGAATTTCAAAAAAAACGGCTATATTATTCTCGAAGATCAGCCTGATTCGGATGATTTTTTTATTATCCGGCAGGGAAGGGTAGTGGAGACGCGTTCCGTGTCGACCCTCGAGGAAGAAAAAGGGACAGAGCTTACAGTCGGTGATTTTTTTGGCGTGATTTCTTGTATGTCTAAAAGGCCTCGTATCGAAACGGTGCAGTCGATTGAAGACACCTCTACGATTGTGGTTAAAAGAGAACATTTTGGGGCGCTGATTCAAAAAAATGCCCCCATCGCGATGAAAATCCTGCGTTACTTTGGCAGACAGCTCCGTTATTATGATTCCAATTTAACTAAACTCACTCTGAAGTCTTCTCTGGAAGAGGACCCGAATAATCTGTTCAATATCGGCGAATATTATTACGGCATTCAAATGATTCCTCAGGCGGCTTACGCTTATCTGCATTATATAAAATATTGCCCGGACGGAGGTTTTGTACCGCAGGCCAAAACAAAACTGGCGAAATTAAACCCTTCTCCGGAAGCCCTTCAGCCGAAGAAAGAAAGTTTCTTTTCGATTTATGCGGATGGCCAGATTATATTTTTGGAGCATGAGCCGGGGGCGGAACTCTACATTATTCAGGAAGGAAAAGTAAAAATCACCAAGCTGGTTAATAATAATGAGGTTTTGCTGGCAGTGTTGAAGAAGGGAGATATCTTCGGCGAGATGTCGCTTCTGGATAATAAACCTAGAAGCGCGAGCGCGATAGCTTTTGGCCCAACCAAACTGATGGTAGTGAGCAAGGCGAATTTTGAGCCCACTGTGCAGGCTCACCCCGAGATTGGTTCAAAAATTATTGAACTTTTAAGCGAACGTACCTGGATGATTTATAAGCAGTTGTCGAATATCTTAATTAAAGACCCGATCGGTAAAATTTATGATGCGTTGTACACTCAGCTTCAAAAGGCGCGGGTTCCTATTCAGATGGGGACTTCTCATACTTTTGATTTTGGGACGGAAGAGCTCATTAAATTTGTTGGATTCACTCAGCAAGATGGGCATTTGAATGTGAAAAAGCTCTTTGATAACGATAAAACACTTTCTATTGTAGATGGAAAAATCTTCGCAAAAGATGTGACGAACATTGAGAAGAGCGTTCAAGTCTTTAAAAGAAGTATGGAGCTGGAAAAAAAGCGGATGGCGCCGCAGGTTCCTTCCGCAGCCATGTATTAGGGGTGAAGCAAAATGCTTCTTTTTGTTTATGGGACTCTTCAAAAAAATTTTCCAGAACATCAGCTTCTTAAAAATTCAAAGTTTATTTCTAAAGCCTCAATTCAGGCTTCTTTGTATGATCTGGGTACCGAATTTCCTGCGGCTGTCAGGGATGGTTCCAGGGAAAAAACTTTTGGGGAAATTTATGATGTTTCTCCGGGGTTGATTTCTGATATTGATGAATATGAGGGCTTTGATGGATCGGAAGATTCTCTTTATATTCGTATGGAAGTTGAGGCAATTCTTTTGGATAGAAAGGCACAAAAAGTTTGGGCGTATATCATGGAGGAAGAAAAACTTTCCATTTTTTTTGCTTTCCCGGTAAAAGGCGGTGCCTGGAAAGGGTAGGTGTTTTTTTACTTTTTTTAAAAGATTAGTTATAATTAGTTATAGAAGGCGAAAACGGAGGGTTTATGCCGGAAGCTAAGCGTCAGATTGCTTGCAGCGTCTGCGGGGGAAAAGAGGCGCTTCTTTTTGTAAAGCTTGCGGATGGGCAAAAAACGCTCGAGAAGGGTTTATGCGCTAGCTGCGCTATGCTTTATATGGACAAGAAAATGCAGATGGGAGAAGGCGGAGCGGCTGATAAAAAACTTCTGGAAACCCTGGAAGAAATGAAAAAACTTTTATCCAGCATTGTTACTGATATTAAAAATATCGCTTTTAGTACTGATGCGCATGACGATATGACAATATTGAAATGCTCAAATTGCGGTTTGACTTATGAAGATTTTAGAACGAGCGGTTATCTAGGGTGCCCTTATTGTTACCATGCTTTCGCGGAGCAGATCGGTGAGATTTTCTTTGAAGTTGAAAGGGGTGGTTTCCATAAAGGAAAGATGCCGAAGAGTTTCGCGCGGCTGTATCTTTTCAAAAAAGAAATAGGGTTTTTAAAAAATCAATTAAAAAAATCGCTTTCAATTGAAAATTATGAGCAGGCAGATAAAATTAAGAAAAAATTGGAAAAGCTAATCGGTAATTATCCTATCGGAAAGGAAGATGAAATTTATTGAATTTCCCAAAAAACAGGCAAGAAAAAAAAATTCCCTGGATTCCTTTGTTTTCTCCTCAAGAGTGCGTATTGCCCGCAATATTGAAGGCTTGAAGTTTCCCCTTCTCCTCAATGAAAGCGAAAAATCGGCGCTGGAAGAAAAAATTTGCCGTGAAGTCAGGAATTTGCCTTATTCTATGGAAGTTGAAAATATTGACGAAATGGAAAGAGAAAGGGTAATGGTGTATCTTTCCAATCATGTTATGACCCAGGAATTCTTGAAGCGGGGCAAAATTTTTGTCTATGACGCTAAAGGCGATTGGGTTCTTCTGTTGAATGAGGACGATCATATTAAAGCCTTTTCTATTGAGGAGGGCTGCAATACGAAGTCAATGTACACCAGGCTTTCGCGCTTGGTAGGTGAAATAGAGGAGAGGGTTGGTTTTGCTTTTGATGAGAAATATGGTTATTTGACTTCGTCTATTCTGAATGTGGGAACCGGCCTGCGCCTGTCCTTTTTGGTCAATCTTTTCGGCATGGTCGCGACAAAAAAAATTGAGCTGTTTGTAGAGGCCGCCGGTAAAATGGGCTACTCTGTGTTGAGTTTTTCAGAAGGTTCTGATTCAGGATTGTTCTTTTTGTATAATATTTATTCTTTGGGGATTTCAGAGGAAGCGATGATTAAAGAGCAGGAAGAATTTTTAAATCATGTTTATTCTTTTGAGATAGAAGCGAGGGAAGAATATTTTTCAAAGAAGGAGGATCTGGAGCTTTCTTTCGAAGAAATATGGGAAATGCGTCATAAGGAAAAAGTAGACTTCCAGAACACCCTTTATTATATTTCGCTTTTAGACGCTCTGAATAAAAAACATGTTTTGGTCGATGATATAAGTAAGCTCCGAAATATGGTTTATTCTTCGAGTGATGATTATCTTCATTTCAGGAATCATATAGAAAAAGAGGCGTTAGATTCGGCGAGAATGAATCTGCTGAAGAACGCGTGTTCGTTTATGAAGTACAAAAGGGTAGAAGTGTGAGAAGAGAGGGAAATTATGAATGAGTTTACTGGTTTTACTCCCAGGGCGCAAAAAGTCATAACCATATTGGCACAGCAGGAAGCAAGGCGCCTTTTCAGCGAGCAGGTTTTGCCGGAGCATTTGTTTTTGGGAATCTTGAGAGAAACTGATGGTTCTGCTGTCCGGGCGCTTGTCGGGCTTGGCCTTGATTTAGATGATGTCCGCAGGGAATTGGAAATGATTTTGAAAAGCAAATCCAGCAATACTCTGACTCTGGGTGGAATACCGCTTTCGAACCGGTACAGGAATATTCTGGAACAGAGCAAGCAAGAGTCGAAACTCGTAGGCCATAACTATATCGGAACGGAACACCTTTTGCTGGCGATAGCTTCGGAAGAAGACCCGGAAGCGCTTTTACCGATTATGCTGGTTAATAGAAATGTTGAAATTTCTTTCTTAAGGCAAGCCATTATTAAAACAGTCGGCTACGGTGAAGTGAACACCTCTCGTTCAAAGAAAAAGCAGGCCAAGACAAGTTTTTTAGACCGGTTTTCAAAAAATTTAACCGCATTGGCCGTCCAGGGGGTTTTGGATCCAGTGATCGGCAGAGACAATGAAATTAAAAGACTAATTCAAATATTATCGAGAAGGCAGAAAAACAATCCTGTTTTAATCGGCGACCCCGGTGTGGGTAAGACCGCGATTGTGGAAGGGATTGCCCAGATGATCGCTAAAAACGAAGTGCCGGACCGGCTGCTGGACAAGAGGCTTCTTCTTTTAGATTTAGGCCTGGTGGTGGCGGGCACGAAATACCGTGGTGAATTTGAAGAAAGAATGAAGAATATTATCAAAGAAGCGGAAGAGGCTGAAGAAGTGATTTTGTTTATTGACGAAATTCACACGATACTGGGCACGGGCAATGCCGAAGGTGCGCTGGACGCTTCGAATATGCTCAAACCTGCTCTGGCGCGGGGAGCAATGCGCTGTATCGGCGCAACGACTTTTGATGAATACCGCAAGCGCATCGAAAGAGACAAAGCTTTAGCCAGGCGTTTTCAAACGATTGTTGTGAATGAGCCAACGGAAGAAGAAGCTCTGGATATACTCTTAAAAATTAAGCCGAAATACGAGGATTACCACCATGTGATTTATACCGATTCTGCCATGAAAACGGCGGTCCGCTTATCTAAACGTTATATGAATGACAGAAAGCTCCCCGATAAAGCGATAGACCTGATCGATGAAGCCGGCGCTTTATGCGGGCTTTCTATTCTGGGTAAGCCGGATGGGCTGATGAAAATTGAAAAAGAAATTGCCCTTCTGGAAGAAAAAAAGAAGAGCTCAGTGGAGACTCAAATTTATGAAATTGCGGCTGGCCTGAGAGATCAAATAAAAGACTTGAAAGAGTCTTATGAAGCGGCAAAAGCGGAATGGCTTTCATCGGTGGTTCGCGAAAAGGCCGAAGTCGGCCGGAAGGAAATTGAAGAGGCGCTTTCTTCTATTACCGGAATTCCTATTCGTTATCTGGAGGATGGCAGTGACCGCAGGAAATACCTGGATATGGCATTGGAACTCAAAAAAAGCGTCAAAGGCCAGAATCAGGCTGTAGAAGCGGTTTCAAACGCGATTAAAAAGAATGTGGTGGGTTTAAAAAGGGCTGGAAAGCCTATCAGCAGTCTCTTGTTTTTAGGGCCTACGGGCGTAGGAAAAACAGCTCTGGCAAAAGCTCTGGCAAAGTTTATGTTTGGATCGGAAGACGATCTGATCCGAATTGATATGAGCGAATATATGGAAAAATTCAATGTTTCTAAAATTATAGGTGCTCCTCCAGGCTACATTGGTTATGATTCAGGGGGTGATTTAACTGAAAAAGTGAGGCGAAAACCTTATTCGGTTGTTTTGTTTGATGAAATGGAGAAGGCGCATCCGGATATTTTTCACATTCTTCTCCAGATATTGGATGAGGGAAAAATTACAGACAGTTTGGGCAACAAGGTGGATTTCCGGAATACGGTTTTGATCCTGACCTCTAATATTGGGACCGACCATATTGCGAACAAAGCGAATCTGGGTTTTTCCGATCAGGCGAACGACCAGGAAAAGAATAAAGAGTATATCCAATCTGAACTGCGCTCTTATTTCAAGGCGGAGTTTTTGAACCGGATTGATGAAGTGATTATCTTTAACACTTTAAGTGAAGAGGTGCTTCTGGCTATTTTGGACAGAATGATTGATGAGCTTAATGAAGGGATCTCTGTCAGGGGAATAAGTTTTACCATTCAGGAAGAAGTCAAAAAAATCATCATTGCGAATGGCTTTGACCCAAAGTACGGTGCGCGTTCTTTAGCAAGGGCGCTTTCAAAATACATTGAGATACCGGCAACGGATAAACTTTTAGAAAGCCCGGAATTTTTTGAAAGCGAAAAAGTGTCTGCCGTGATTGAAGTTTTCGAAAAAGAAGGCGATATTGATTTTAAAATCCGGAAGAAGAAGGAAAGTTCATACAGAAAGGATAAGAAGAATAAGGTTTCCATAGTTAGTTGAACAAGATATATAGGCGCGGTTAATTAACCGCGCCTATATTTTAAAAACAAAAAGGAGTGACAAGTGATAGTAAAGCCTTTTCGGGCTATCCGCCCGAAGACAAATCTGGCCGAGGCTGTAAATGTGCCGCCTTATGATGTGGTGGACAGAAAAGAAGTCAGGGAAAGGACAAAGAATAACCCGGCTTCTTTTTTTCATATTACCCGTTCAGACGCGGAGCTTGAGAACTTAACAGACGAGCATTCTGAGGCTGTGTATGAGAAGGCGAAGGAAAATTTTTACCGCTTTTTATCGGAAGGGACATTGATCCGGGAAAAAAAACCTTCTTTTTATGTTCTTTCTCAAAAGTGGATGGGCCGGACTCAAACGGGCATCTTCGCAGCGGTTAGCTGTGAAGAATATGAAAAAGGCCTGATCAAGAAACACGAATTGACCCGGAAGGAAAAGGAATTTGACCGTACGATGCACATTATGACGGTTGGCGCGGATACAGGGCCGGTTTTTCTTTCTTTTGAGAAAAAAGGCGGCTTTTCGCAAATCCTGAAAGAAATACAAAAAAAAGAGCCGCTTTATCATTTTACAGATGAGAATAGCGTAGAAAATACACTCTGGATTGCCAAAGAGGACGCTTTGGTTCAAAAGATAGAGTCTTATTTTCAATCCATTCCAGCCTTTTATATTGCCGATGGCCATCATAGGGCGGCATCTGCTCTGAATGTCTGGAAGAAATGGAAAGAAAGCAAGGGGAACGAGCACAACGCCTTTCATTATTTTATGGCGGTTATTTTTCCCTCGGATGAGCTTTCTATTTTACCTTACCACAGGGTGATTGCCGATTTAAACAAGCTCTCCAGAGAGGAATTTTTAAGCGCTCTTCAAAAAGACTTTTTTGTAAAAGAATCCAGAAATCTGGAACCAAAGGCAAAAGGGAAGATAGGCCTTTATCTGGAACATTCTGTTTACCAGCTATCACCAAAGAATAAGTCTTCTTTTCATGGAAATAAATTGGACTCATTGGACGTATCGATTCTTCAGAATCGTGTTTTAGCGCCTGTTCTGGGGATTGATGACCCAAGGACTTCTCAAAGGATTCGTTTTGTCGGTGGGATCAAAGGCCCGAAAGAACTTATCCGGCAGGTAGATGAAGGGAGCGCGAAGGCCGCTTTCTGCCTTCATCCGGTGAGTATAAAAGACTGGATAGCTATTACCAATCAAGGGTCTATTATGCCGCCTAAATCCACCTGGTTTGAACCGAAGCTCCGGGACGGCTTGATCACTTATCCGATTGTAAACGCTTCGGATTTTTGATAAATGGTCTATCAAAAGGCGATGATTCGAATCATCGCCTTTGGGAATCTTACCCCTCCAAACTCAACAACGTCACATCATCGTTAAAGCCCTTTTCCCCGCTCCACTTTGCGGCCTTCTCAAAGAGCGTCTTAGCTAAATTCGGGACTGCACCGCCGGCG
>JAGVOW010000029.1 GCA_020052515.1 Brevinematales bacterium
TCTCATCCTATGCTTCTTTGACAAAGAACAACCAACAGGAGCTAAAAAACCTTAAGACAAAATCGCGAAAGAAGAAATTTTAACAAAGTACTGTTAATATTTATCCCCAATCATTGTAAAAAATTATAGCTGAAAATATACCGAGGAGAAACCTCTCGCTATTACTATGTTGTCAATTATAACTCTTATTTTCCAAACTTGTTAGCAATAAATAGATTGCGGACTTTCTGCTACTTCTTGACAATACCCGAACGATAATCTATGATATTCCCACTATGAAAAAAATCTTCCAGTCAGCACTCATCTGGTCTTACATCTCTCTGCTCACCATTATCCTGTACTTTACGATGTTGTTATGCACTATTCTTTTTTATCCATTCGATAAAAAACGCACCATAGCTCATCGACAGTGCTTTTGGTGGTCAGACGCCGTCATCGCGCTCAACCCCTATTGGAAACTTGATATAAGCGGCATGGAAAATATTGACAAAAGCCGCACGTATGTCATCATCGCCAATCACCAAAGCCTGGCCGATATCGTAGTCGCTTATCAGATAAAAATGCAATTCAAGTGGGTCGCTAAAAAAGACTTGTTTAAAGTACCTTTCATCGGTTGGTCATTGTCTCTCGCCAAGCATATAAAACTTGAAAGGGGCAATTTCAGCAGTATAAAAAAAGTTTACCGAGAAGCGGCTCACTGGTTGCGCAGCGGGATGTCCGTTCTTTTTTTCCCTGAAGGAACACGTAGCGAAACAACGGAAATCGGCGATTTTCGTAATGGCGCGTTCAAGCTCGCGATAAAAGAGCGCGTGCCGATATTACCCATCGTGTTTGAAGGCACCGGCACAGCCATACCCAAGGGCAGCTGGATTTTTATGGCGAAAACATCCGCTAAACTGAAAATCCTGCCAGCTATAGAAACAACCCATTATCAGCCGTCGGACTACGCCAAGCTCAGAGAGCTAGCGCGTTCTGTTTTAGAGAAAAAATAGAAGACCATGATTGACCTGATCAGTCATGGTCTTGTGACCTCTCCATCCCCAAAAGAACAACCAAGCCTATCCTGCGATCTGTTTCCAGTTGCTATTTTCGGTCATTAAAACGGTTTCCGGCCGCTAAGCAGACGCAAAACAATAACGATGATGGCAATAACAAGCAAGATATGGATAAGTCCGCCCATGGTATATGACGAAACTAACCCTAATAGCCAAAGCACAATTAGAATAACTGCAATTGTCCACAACATATCCGACCTCCTTCTTAATAGGTACTAAACGCTATCCCATTTTTATTGTCCTTGAAAACCGTAGATTTTTGCACCGGATTGCCTTCTTTCATAAAAATTTCGAGATTGCGCTCATTACAGCTCCGGCAACTAACGCAATAGTTAAATTATCATCTACGCGTAACGGCAAAAGCTCTATGAGTGCCGCGGAAAATGCGCCCAAAATAAATACTGCAGGAACAAGGTGTATTTTTGTTAAAGAAAGCGCCAAACCTATGGCTAAACATATAACCAAAAATGCCAAACTCCCTTCTATGCTCTTATCGAATATCCTTTTTTTTCCATGTACACCTACTATCGCAGAAGCCGCATCCCCAAATATCGAAAATAGCATCGCGGTTATTGCTATATCTTTTTGAAATAACAAGATTGTTATTAAAAATGAAATTAAGAAAGTTGTTGTGGTAAATAATCTTTTTTTCTCAGTTTCCTTAAACAGAAAACCAAAAGTACTAATCAGCCTTTTATTTAACGCAGGGATCGTAAAGCGTAATAATTCAATAAGGACAAAAGTACCTAAAAACAGAAGCACGACAATTAAGGCTATTGTCTTGCTTCCAAAATAATATGCCAGCGGAAAAATTATCCCGCACAGGCGCCAAGTCTTTCGCAAAAATATTTTTGACATAGAATAAGTTTATCGCTTGTCCTTCTCATGACGGCAAAAGAGAACTACCGAGCCCGGGGCTTTCCAATTAATTACCGACATTTTGAATATGTCCGCCTGCATTAGATATGTCTTCTCCTGCGCCTCTAAGCGCGTTGCACCCCAAAATCGAAGTCATTAAAAATGCTGTTGCCAGGATCATCAAATAAACTTTCCTCATATCGTCCTCCTTTTTTGCATTTCCCGCAATATTAATAAGGCCAACCAGTGCCTGGTCATTAAACGGTTTTTGCAAATACCCCACAGCCCCTGCTTTTAAAGCCCGCTCATGATTTCCGGACTTTTTGTCCGCCGAAATAATAATGACCGGACGCTTGGACCCTGATTTTATAATGCGCTCTAGTGCGCACCATCCGTCTAATCCCGGCATATGGATGTCCAGGATCAAACAACCGGGAGTGCTATCGGACACAATGTTAAAAAACACATCCGAGCTCGAAAAGGTATCTACGCTAAAACCGTACGTAGCCAACAGGACGGCAAGCGCCCGGCATACCGATGCATCGTCATCAACAACAAAAATTTGTTTCTTCCCAGTTAAAGCTTCGTCGCCCTCCTTAAAAAGGCGCAACTTCTCTGTCTTCATAGTTTTATTATAGGAACGGCAAAAATAGAATCAATTGTACTTGGGTATTATACAAAATTAAAGCCACCTTCTAGCCGGCCATGATATTCCGGCCGGCTTTGCGATTAGGCGATCTTTATTTTGATACTTCCTTTGTAATTTTACTGACGTTGGAAGGCAATATTACAATTTCAACCCTACGGTTTTTCTGCATATTCTCTGTTGTATCATTTGCCGCAACAGGCCTGAATTCTCCGTAGCCATTGGCAGAGAGCCTTGTCGGCGCGACTTCACACTCATCAATAAGATAATGCAATACCGATAACGCCCGTGCAGATGAAAGCTCCCAGTTTGTCTTCCAGCCGGAATATTTTATCGGCTGGTTATCCGTATGGCCTTCAATGGCGACGCTGGATTTAGGAACATCGCGATTTAAAACTACGGCTACTTTCCGGATTGATTCTTTGCCATTTTCCAGGATCATATCTTTACCGGAATCAAAAAATACCTCAGACAAAAAAGTAATCACAAGCCCGCGCTCAGTCATCTCTAGCTTAGCTTTATAATTACTTATTTCTTTCATTAAGGCATTTTCCAGATCGAGCTTTGCTTTCTCAAGATCAGAAATTTCTCTTGTCTTCTGTTTCTGAAGCCGAGTAACCTGGTTCCTTAAGTTCTGATTCTCGGTCTCACAACCAGTTTTTTTAACCTTTTTAGCACAATAGGCACATCCTGACATTACAAATATCGCCAAAAGCGCAATAACCGCAAATTTAAACTTCATCGACACACCTCCCTATGGTTGGATTACTTAATTAATATCTTCGCCTTATTTCTATGGTGACAGGCCTGATATTTTCCATTTCTTCCCTTATTCTTGTCATTTCATATTCTATATACTCTTTGTCCTTTTCCTGATCGGCATAATTCAAAGCATCACCATAATATTGTAAAGCCAATGAAAAGTACCAACGTGCTGCACTTCTGGCATCTCTGGAATAATCATATGATGCTTTTTCCGCATATTCCCGTGCACCTCTTTTCAACATTTCCATCTTCTTTTCTCTTTCTATTTGCTCTGAATATTTATTAATTTCGCTGCGAGAATTTTCTATAATTGAATTTATCTCCGCATTCTTCAAAGGATCTAATTGTTCTTGGCCCAACGAGAACTGAGCATACTTTAATGCCTCTAGATAATCTTGAAGAATTTCTTCGGGTTTCAATTCGCTTTTTGCCTTCTCATAGTAGCCGACTGCTTTATCATAGTTCTCCTGCGACTGTGCTTCTTTAGCCATCAAATCCGCTACAACATCAGATTTAATCTTGGCGATCTTCCACTGTTCTTCTATATCTCCCTTAACATTGTTCTTCAAACTTGATTCTTTAACATCCTCGCTACTTTCAGGGTCCTTTATAACATTAGGTTCGATCTTAAACTCGCTATTATCTTTAGTTACAACCCACTCGTGTCCGGTAAAAAAATAAGGGAATCACATCCTACGTGGTAAAATGGCTTTTGAGAGAAAGTCAATCCACGAGGAGGATCCCCTCATGAGCCA
>JAGVOW010000057.1 GCA_020052515.1 Brevinematales bacterium
GAGGGTGTTGCTCATATCATAAAAGAATGGACTATGAGTAAGCATTAACCAGAATTCCATGTTTTGAGCAACCCACCCCCAACCCCTCCAAAGGAGGGGAGATTAATATTTAAATTATATTCTTTTTACTGATATAGAATTAAAAATTTTCGATAAGAAAACTTTTGACATTACCTTCAAGATAATAAGGAGACTTTTATGAAGAACCCAAAATTATTAGCAATTCTGCTTAGCCTGTGTGCATTTTTTGTTTTAAGCATTGTTGGCTGTGCTCAATCAGCTCCGGCTACGAACAACAATGCCGCTACTGTATCGAAAACAGAAAACTGGACTAATATTATTAATGGCGGGCCTGGTTATGGACAATGGTCTTTGTCGCTTATGTCTGACAGTTCGATTAAGGTTTCTGGTTTTGCTGCGAACAATGGTACAGGTTGTACCTTTATAAATGGAAATGTTACGCTGTCAGGAACAAATATTTTCTTTACGGCAAACGGAAATGCCACGAATAGTTTTGGGGCTTCTTCCCTGGTTTTCACCGGCGTGGGGTTTATTTCTAACGGCCATGGACTGGGAATTTACACCAATATTTTTTCCACTACCGGATGGGGAACTGACACTGGAGTCTGGGAAGCTTTCTTAACAAGTGGAGATGGTGTCACACCCTAACTTTGGAGTTTTTATGCAAGTCGGTATCATCGGTACAGGTTATGTCGGCATTGTAACAGGAAGCTGCCTTTCGGAAATGGGGCATTTGGTTACCTGCTTTGATGTTGATCAGAAGAAAATTGACATCTACTCCAGCGGCAAATCGGCCATTTATGAACCTGGCCTGGAAGAAATCTTACAGAAAAATATTGCCGCTAAAAGACTTTCCTTTACAACGAATATAGAAAATCTCATAGAGAATTCTGAATTGATCTTCTTGTGCGTCGGCACGCCCCCTCTTTCGGATGGTTCCGCCGACCTTTCTCAAGTGGAATCCGCTGTCAGGAATATTGCCGAGCATACACCTGCCGGATCCTACAAAATTATTGTGGAAAAAAGCACTGTTCCGGTGGGCACCCACAAGCGGTTGAAAACGATTACCAAACTTTACAACAAGGGTAAGTCAAAATTTGATTTTGTCGTCAATTCTGAATTCCTAAAAGAAGGATCGGCAGTTTATGATTTTTTGAACCCGGACCGTATCGTAATAGGTTTGGAAACCCAGAAAGCCCGAGAGAAAATGATGGAACTCTATCAAAATTTTGAGACGCAGAAAGTACTGGTAGATCCATCCAGCGCTGAGATCATTAAATACGCTTCCAACTCTTTCCTGGCCCTAAAAATCTCTTTTATTAATATGGTAGCGGATTTGTGCGAGAAAGCAGGCGGAGACATTGAGAAAGTCGCTGACGGCATCGGCTTTGACAAACGGATCGGCCGCGCGTTCTTAAACGCGGGCGTAGGTTACGGCGGAAGCTGTTTTCCAAAGGATGTGAAAGCTTTCATCAACGTATTGGATGAAAGCTCGGTGGATAGTTCCATGCTCAAATCCACCGACCAGTTCAACGCCAACCGTTATAAAAAAATCATAGAAACTTTGGAAGAAGAACTCTGGATACTCAAAAACAAAGACATTGCTGTCTGGGGGCTCGCGTTCAAAGCGGAAACCGATGATATCCGGGAGTCTCCTTCTATTAAGATAGTGAGTGATCTATTAGCAAAGCAGGTAAACATCCGGCTTTATGATCCAAAAGCGAGAGAAAATTTTGAAGCCCTTTTTCCAGCGGGGAAGCAAATAAGCTATTTTAACAACCCAATGGATGCCCTGAAAAACACAGAGGCTTTAATCATTCTTACGGACTGGAAGGAATTTTCTGAAATTCAACCGGAAAAAATTTACAATCAGATGAAACTGCCGGTAATTGTAGACGGCAGGAATATTTTCAAAGAAAGCACTATGAAAGAGCTGGGTTTTCGTTATTTCCCTATTGGAAAAGGAGAAATGTTAGAATATATGAGAAATTCAAAATGAAGACCGCATTAGTTACCGGCGGCGCTGGTTTTATCGGCAGCCATCTCTGTGAAAAACTTCTGGAAAAAGGCCATTCTGCTATCTGTCTGGACAATTTTTTTACCGGCCGCAAGAAGAATATCGATCACCTGATAGGGCACCCTCATTTTGAATGGATCCGCCACGATATAGTAGAGCCTATCCTTCTGGAAGCGGATTGGATTTTTAACTTTGCCTGTCCCGCTTCACCGGTGCATTATCAATACAATCCTATTAAGACCGCGAAGACCAGCGTAATGGGCGCGCTGAATATGCTGGGGCTTGCGAAACGTATTCGTGCGAGAATTTTGCAGGCCTCTACCAGCGAAGTTTACGGCGACCCGGAAATTCACCCGCAGAGTGAAAACTATTGGGGAAATGTAAATCCCATAGGTACTCGAAGCTGTTATGACGAAGGGAAAAGAATAGCCGAAACTCTTTTTATGGACTATCACCGCTCGCATAAACTGGACATAAAGCTCATTCGGATTTTTAACACCTACGGGCCGCGAATGCTGGAAAATGACGGAAGAGTAGTATCAAATTTTATTGTTCAGGCGCTTCGAAATGAACCAATTACCATCTATGGAGACGGCACCCAAACCCGGAGTTTCTGCTATGTGGATGATCTGGTCGACGGTATCTTAAAAATGATGGAATCACAAAATTTTACCGGCCCGGTCAATCTTGGAAATCCTGAAGAATACAATATGCTGGAATTGGCAAAGATGATTGTTGAAATGACTTCTTCCCGATCAAAAATCGTTTATAAACCTCTCCCATCTGATGATCCAAAAAAACGCCGCCCGGATATTACTCTGGCGAAAGAGAAATTAGGCTGGGAACCTGAAGTGCCCGTCAAAGAAGGCCTTCAAAAAACGATCCTCTACTTTGAAAAAGAGATAAAAGAAAATGCGTAAAATCAAAAATCCTTACACCATTACTGAAGGATATAATTGCTTCGGTTGCTCCCCGCATAACGAATGCGGGCTTCAGATGCAGTTTTTTGAGGAAGGCGATGAAATTATATCCATCTGGGAACCCAAAGACCATTTTCAAGGCTACGGCCACATCCTCCATGGCGGGATTCAAACCACGCTTCTGGATGAAATAGCGAGCTGGGTAGTTTTTGCAAAACTAAAAACCGGCGGAGTAACTTCAAAAATAGAAACTCAATTTAAGAAGCCTGTCTATACCAACAAGGGAAAAATTACTTTAAAAGCCCGTCTGCATGAAATGAAGCGGAATATCGCCCGCATCTACACCTCATTGTATGATTCTGAAAACAACCTTTGTTCTGAGGGATTTGTGGATTATTTTACTTTCAGCGAAGAGGTTTCCCGGAAACGGCTGCGCTATCCCGGCTACGATGCCTTTTTCGAGAAGTGATCAATCCCCCAGCGCTTTTTCTATATCGCCGACAAGCTTCGGGTCATCCGGCTTTACAGCCGAATCATAGCGGTTTAGGATTTCTCCGTTTTTACCAATCAAAAACTTATTAAAGTTCCAGGTAATATCCCCTCCAAATTTCGGATTGGTCTTTTTATCTGTGAGATAGCCGTAAAGCGGATGTTTGTTTTTCCCTTTCACATCTATCTTGGAGAACATCGGGAAAGTCACGCCGTATGTAAGAGAACAGAAGCTTTGAATTTCTTCATTCGACCCGGGCTCCTGACCCATAAAATTATTCGCTGGAAAACCCAAAATGACAAAACCCTTATCCTTGTATTTTGTATAAAGCTCCTCCAATCCCTTGTACTGCGGTGTAAAACCGCATTTACTGGCCACATTTACGATAAGAACAATTTTGTCCCTATACACTGATAAATCCACGTTTGTACCTTTAATATCCTGCATCACAAACTGATAAATTCCTTCCATAAAAGCCCCCTTTTATTAATAGAGGTATTGTCAAAAGTTTTCGTTCCCTCGCTTCCATCACCGAATCGCCCAATTCCTCCAGCTTAGATAAAGTAACTTTGTCGGCCTTAATAGTATCGCCGGCTTTTAAACCTTGCTCCTGTCTGATTTCAGCAAGTACGTTGCTGACCGGCTTTGGTTTCATTTCTGAAAAACCCCACACTGCCGGAAGCATAATTACAGTAATAGCGGAAACCAAGATTATTTTATTCCACATAAAACCACCTCCTTTCTTAATATAATACTTTATGCCTGTTAAGTCAAACAGCTTGTTTTTTGATTTAAGAATATAGAAGTAAAAATTCTCATTCCTGCATTTCTTGATTTTTCATTGCATTTTTACCTTTTACTGATTATAATTTTTTTCACGCGTTAAAGAATTCTTTTATATAATTGATGTTAGGGGTATTTTTATGGAAGAAAAGTTTTTTAAAGTTCCTGCCCGTTTTGCCGCAATTCTAACCGGGATCATAACGATTGTTGAATGTGTTCATTTTTCGTTACACAAAGGAGATATTTACTCGGGGCTTGGTTTATTGCTTCTGGTTTTGTTTTTTGGAACAGCCGGCGCTCTGGCTTTAATGCTGATCAACCGCATTATTACGACTAAATTTGGGAACTTTCTGGCCGCCTGGCTGATAAATCAAGCGCTTCTTTGTATAGTATACTTTTTTGCTTTAATTGATTTTGCTCCTTATTTTATTTCTATTCTGGCAGCAATTTTGACAGCAGGAAGCATTTTATTCATTCTTCATAATAAAATATGGGCTTTTAAAAATGTTCCTCTTTTGAAGGCAGAAAATTTTAAGTCCGCAGCGGCTGGATTATACCATTCCAGTAAAAAACTGACAACTCCTTTTTTTGAGAAATTTGGAAACTTTACTAAAAAAATTTTTGAATATTTAAAAAGCATAAAAACCAATAAAAATGTCAGGAATATAACGGTTGGCATTACATCCGCTGCGGTAGTTCTTATCATTATCTGGAGTATTATTTCGTCTTTTTATTCTGTCAGCGTCAAGAAATGGTCTCCGCAGGGTACGATTAATTTAAAAACAGCGATTAAGATAGAATTCTCGGAAACGGTTGACTTGTTAAAAGACATCGCTGAAGAAACCATACAGGAAAATAATACCGAATATTCCAATGTTCATATTGACCCGGGCATGAAATTTATCAAACCCGGAATTGACCTCTTAAAAATACATCCGGCAATAAAAGGTTCTTACCGCTTCGAAGAAGGAAAAACCCTTGTGTTTTTGCCTGAAGAAGAATTGAGTCCTTCTACAAAATACAAAGTAAAACTGCAAACCAAATATTTCTCGAAAAAAGGAAAAATTGTATGGGGAAAAACATTCTCTTTTCATACCCCGATTTTTAAAGTCACCAGCATTAAGCTGTTTTATAATTACGACCTGATCAAAAATTTGGAAAAAGAGCTCATTGCTGAGATTAATTTTAGCGCTCCCGTTCAATCAGAAGAACTGAAAAAGCACCTTAATGTCCGTTTTGAGAATAAAGATCTTGGTTTTACCATTGAGCCGGCCAATGTCCCTACCCGATTTTATATCCGGGCAGCCGGCTTCGACAGAAAAGATCACAGCTCTCAAATAACGCTGACGGTAAAAAGAGGCCTGCCTTGCGTAAACGGGAAAAAACCTTTGCAGAATGATACGGTAGAAAAAATCGGTCTGAGCGAGGTTGAGCATTTATCTGTCATCCGTGCCGAAAAGTGGCCGGCTTCAGGCAACACTTACTTATCGGTTTTATTCAACAAACCTGTCTCTGAGGATATGCTGAAGAAATATGTTACTATCCACGATGAACAATCCAACCTGGTTCCATATAATATAGAAACAGAGTATTGTTACGCGGTATTTAAAGGGGATTTCAAACCGAACAGGGCCTATACTATTCTGATAAAAGAAGGGCTGCTATCAAAAACCGGATATGTTCTAAAAAATGACTTTAAAGATTCTATGAGGATGTCTGACCTTCGGCCGGGCGTTGATTTCGCTGACAGCGGCAATATCCTGCCTTTAAACGGGAATATGGACATTCAGATAAACACATTAAACCTGGATAAATTTGGAGTACGAATCGACAAAGTTTTCCGGAATAACCTGGTCTATTTTTTACATAACACCGGAAGTTATCAATATACCAAGCCGGTTATTTATAAAACAGTGGATGTGGAAGGCGGCGAGATCAATGACGTCGTAAAACATTATATCAATTTGAAAAAATTCCAGAATATGGAATACAAAGGCCTTTTCATGGTATCGGTTTCCGATCCGAAAGGCAACGGAGGAGAAGGTGAATATAATGAGGAAGAAGAAGGATATAATAGTAGAAATTCGAAGGATTCAAGGGTTATTCTTTGTACCGACCTGGGCATTATGGCTGTCCATTCCGGACAGGACTTGATTGTAAAAGTTCATTCCATATTAAACCTAACGTCGGAGGAAGGTGTAACAGTAAAACTGGTAAGTTATGAAAACCAGGTCATTACTTCCCGGGTAACAGGCCCGGATGGTGAATGCATATTCCCCAACTGGCAGGAAAATCAGTATGATTTTAAACCTTTTATACTGATAGCGGAAAAGGGCGAGGATTTTTCTTACTTGATGTTTTCCAGAGACATAATGGATCAATCAAGATTTGATACCAGTGGAAGGAACTTGTCGAAAAAGGAAATGCAGGCATTTCTAACGCCGGAGCGCGGTGTATACAGGCCGGGAGAGAAAGCTTATATCACAGCGATTGTCCGCAATGGAGACTTGAGCCTGCCGGAACAGATCAATGTATTACTAAATGTGACTGATCCCGCGGGTGAAAAATATTTGATACAAAACAAGAAAATCCCTCCGAACGGTATGTTAGCCTTCGAAGTGGATTTCCCGGATTACGCAAAAACGGGATTGTATAATATAGCCCTCAAAATCGGCGACAACATTACGATTGGAAGCACTGAGCTGAAAGTGGAAGAATTCATCCCGAATAAAATTCAGGCGGATATCCGCGCTTCAGACAAGCGCCTAAAACCCGGCGATGAATTGAAATTTATTGTTAAAGCCCGTATGCTGTTTGGCCCTCCGGCCGCGGGTAATAAATTAAAAACCAAAGTCAGGTTTATCAGCCGGATATTTACTCATCCGAATTTTAACGACTATACATTTAATGATGAGCAGAGAAGCGAAGCAGAAGAGTCATTCGATCTGGGTGAGTCAGTATTGGATAATAAAGGAGAAAAAGAATATACCATGCAGCTTCCTGAAGCTTCTTTCCCGCCATCCGCCCTGTCGGCGAGAATTTACACAGAAGTCTATGATGAAGGCGGTCGGCCTGTCAGCGCTGTAAAAGTGATCCCTGTAGATAAATACCCGATTTATTTCGGCTTAAAAACGGATAAGAAAGACAATTACCTTGCGGGTGAGGCAGTTAAATTATCTTATGTGGCTATTGACCCGGAAGGCAGCTATAAAACAGCAACAAATATCCAGCTTTTTGTCAAACACAAGATCCATTATAATATTTTAAAAAAGTACGCCAGAAAAGATTATGACTTCGAGAGCGAATCCTATGAAGAAGGAATACTGGTTAAGAATGTTAATATTAATAAAAATGGCGAATTCTCTTTTGTTCCGAAAGAGCCGGGTTATTACACCATCTACCTGGGAAACGAAGAGACGATGCGTACAGCAGTCAAAATTTTTGTGCAAGGCCCCGGAATTGAGTCAAGTGATCTTTCATCGGCGGAAAATCTGAGCATCAGTTTTAATAAAGACAAGTACAGCGCTGGCGAAAACGCGGTCGCGACCATCCGGTCATCGATCCCCGGAAAGCTCTTTCTGAATATCGCGAGGGAAAAGGTTTTCTATTCAAAAGAACTTGACCTCGTTGATAATAAAGCTGTTGTGAATATTCCCGTTACGGAAGAATTCCAGCCCAATGTTTATGTTTCCGCTTATGTCATCCGCAAGCCATCGGAAAATATCAAAAACCTGCCAATGAGCGCGCTGGGCATTAAATCTCTGGAAATCAAGCCGGGTAATAAAAAGCTGGATTTGAACATCCAGTCCGATGAAACAGTTCAATCAAAAGACGGCATCAATGTCAGGTTAAGCATACCTTCGGCCAGCCCTAACTGCGGTGTGGTTCTGGCCGCTGTAGACGAAGGGATCCTTCAAATAACACAATTTGAGACTCCCGATCCGTTTAAACTGTTTTACAGCAAGCGCGGCCTATTGACCAGATTGTATTCCATATTTGACGCTATTCTACCCAACATCAAGGCAGACAAGCTCGCTATCGGCGGAGATGAAGGAGAATATGACAATACTCGCCGTCATATTAACCCTGTGTCGGCAAAGCGTATAAAATCTATGGCTTTGTTCTCAGGTGTATTAAAACCCGCCGCAGATGGAACTGTGCAGTACCGGTTTAAACTGCCCCAGTTTAACGGAAAAGTCAGAATTATCGCCATCGCGGCTGACCGCAACCGTTTTGGCTCCGCTTCAAAATATGTAACCATAGCGGATCCGATCGTTTTATCGTATTCACTTCCCAGAGTACTGGCTCCTGAGGATAATATGGAAATACCCTTAAGAGTATACAATTTATTGGGTAAAAAAGCGGAAATCCAGGTGAAATTGAATATTGAGGGACCTGTAACAGTAAAAGGCAATGATTCTCAAACGGTGACCCTTGAGGAAAAAGGCCAGAAAATGATCTATTTCTACGTGAAAGCCGGACAAGACGCAGGCAAAGCCATATTTAAATTTGAAGCCAGGGGTAACGGCCAGGTCAGTGAATCTGAGACAGAACTGCCCATCAGGCCGACCAGGGCACTTCAAACCGTTAACAAATCCGGGGAATTAAGGCCCGGAAAGTCCATCATGATTTCTGTGCCTTCAGGCTGGATCAAATACGGGCAGGCTGTCCGGCTAAGCGGTGCTTCAGTTGAAACGGTGAAATTTCTGGGAGCCCTTGATTATGTGATACAATACCCTTACGGGTGCATCGAGCAGACATCATCGGCGGTATTGTCCATGCTGTATTATAAGGAATCGGCAAAAGACATAGGCTTTCTAAGCCATGAAGCAGGCCAGGCTGACTATTTCATACAAGAAGGAATAAAAAAAATAGAATCCATGGCGCTTCCGGGAGGACAGTTCGCTATCTGGCCGGGAGAAAGGACCTACAACCAGTATGCTTCATTATACGCCGCGAATTGCTTGATTGAAGCCGCAAACATGGGGTATGAAGTTGACCGGAATATAATGAAGTCGGTATATGAATTGATAGAAATTCAAGACAATGCCAGCAAAGGCAGGCTTGACCGGCGAGAAGAAGGGTCTGAAGGCGAGAAAAACACCTATGCCCTGTACCTGAGGGCTTTAATAGGCAAGCCGGACAGGGAAAGCATGGAATATTTAAAAGCCAACCGGCTTGACGACCTGGATTATACCGAAAAGTGCCGGCTGGCCTCAGCTTACGGCCTCATCGGCGACAAAAAAACGGCAAAGACCATTCTGCCTTCAAAATTTATGCTGGAAAACTTCCCGCGGTCTCTCGGCGGGGATTATGACTCCATTGTCAAGCGGCTTTCCATTTATTTGAATGCCCTGGGCGATATTGACCCTTCAGATAGTAGAATTAGCCAGATCATTAGCCGGCTGGAAGAAATAGTAATCAACGGCCATTTCGGCACAACGCATGATGACGCCCTGGCATTAATAGCCATAGCGAAATCCCAACGCCAGAGCGAATCGGAAATAAAAGCTGAATTGTATTCCGGCAATAAAATCATTAAAGAAATTACTTCTATTGACCATACTTATAAAGGAACAGACCTGTCCGGAATGGCCCTGACGCTTTCCAATTCCGGTATAAATAAAATATACTATAATATGACTGCGGAAGGAACACCTCTTGTAAGCCAGGCCAAACCTGAGAAAAAAGGTGTGGGAATTAAAAGGGGATTTTATGATATCTCAGGCAGCTCTCTGAATTTATCCAGCGTTGTACAGGGAGAACTGGCGGTGGTAACATTGACATTGACTCCTGGAAATAATGTTAATCTGGACAATCTGGTATTGGTGGATATTTTACCATCTGGTTTTGAGATTGAAAATGTGCGGTTAACCTCTCGCGGAGAATTGAATTACACTCCGCCGAATAATTGGCCCGCCGCTTATGAAGACATCCGGGACGACCGCATCATTCTTTTCAGCGGAGAAATATCAAGAGAAGTGAAATATTCCTATACGGTGAGGGCGGTAACAGTCGGTGAATTTACAATACCCCAGCCGTACGTTGAGGCAATGTACGATCCTGAAATCTACAGCACAGGAGAAAAGACAGGTAAATTAACTATAGTGCGTGCCGTAAAATAAGATTGAAAGCATGAAAATATTACAGAGAATAGTTAAATGGATAAAAAGGCATAAATTCCTTCTTTTTCTTTTATTTTTGCCTTTTATCCTCTTTTTTATACTGGACTTCATATTTCCCCTGCCTGTGTCCAAGCTGGAAAACAATTATTCTACCGTTTACCTTGATTGCCGGGGCGAGCTTCTTCATGTCGGGCTTTCCCCCGATGATAAATACCGGATAAAACTAAATCTTAGCCATCTTTCGCCTTATCTCGTCAAAGGCTTTACAGTTTATGAGGACAGGTGGTTTTATTTTCATCCGGGAATAAATCCCGCAGCTATGGCACGCGCGCTGTTTATAAATGTCAGAAAAGGCCGCATTACATTTGGTGCATCTACTATCAGTATGCAGATAGCCAGAATGATTTATAACAGGCCTAGAAACATTGGATCAAAAATACTTGAGATTTTTAACGCATTTCAGCTCGAATGGAAATATTCGAAAAACAAACTCCTGGAAATTTATCTGAACATGGTACCGATGGGAGGCAATATAGAAGGAGTGGGAGCAGCGTCTTATTTCTATTTCGGCAAGCCTGCTTCCAGGTTAAGTTTTCAGGAAGCGGCCGTATTGATCGGCATACCTAATAACCCCAATTTTAACAGGCCCGACAAATACCCTGCCCGGGCTATCAAAAAGCTCCGATCTGTGCTATTCAGGATCCAGGGAAAAAACGGACTGCCGAAATTCGAAAAATACACTCAGATAGACGCTTTTGCAAAGTTCAAAAAATATGCCAACCCTTACCGTTGTCCCCATCTGATTGAGGCAAATAAAATTGGAGGAGAGGATTTTGAAAAAACATTTTCCATAGATTTGAATATTCAAACTTTTTGTGAGAATATTTTGAAAAAACACCGCGATATAAATATAAGCAAGGGCATAGCTAACGGCGCGATAATCGTTATCGAAAATAAAACCGGTAAAGTAAAAGCCTATGCCGGTTCACCTGATTACTACGATTCCATTCATTCCGGACAGGTGAATGGCGCGATAATTCCGAGGTCGCCCGGTTCCGCGCTAAAACCCTTCATTTACGCAAGGGCGATCGAAAAAGAAGGAGTTACCCCGCAAAGCCTGGTGCTGGATATCCCAAAACTATATGACGACCGCTACTTGCCCCTGAATTATAACAAAAAATCTAAAGGCCTTGTAACGTTAAAAGACGCTTTACTGCATTCTCTAAACATTCCGGCGGTCCGGATGGAAGAGACTTTGAAAGACAAAGGGCTTTCCGGCCTTTTAAAAGACAATTTCCCCTATGAGCGGGACCGGGATGTTGAAAAAGCCGGCCTTTCCTTGCCTCTGGGCACTTTTCATCTCTCACTTGAAGAAATCTCGAGACTTTATATGGCTCTGGCTAATGAAGGACAATACCGCGAACTCGTTTTTTACGAAAGCATGCCAAATTTTTCCAACATCCAGTACAAGCAAATCCTGCACCCGGGGGCTTGTTTTATCGTTTCTGATATTTTATCCGAATACTACAGGCCGGATCTGCCTTATGCATGGGAGTTCTCTCCCCATCTGGCGCGGGCGGCGTTAAAGACAGGCACGTCTTTCGGCCTCAGGGATGCCTGGTGTCTGGGATACAATCCGGATTATACAGTCGGCGTATGGATAGGAAATGTCAATTCTCAAGGGTCTCCCTACCTCATTGGCGCTGAGATCGCTTCACCCGTCTTCATAGAAATTTTTGATTTTTTAACAAAAAACTCTGACCGCTGGTTCAAAAAGCCCGATTGTGTCGAAACCCGGAAAGTCTGCGCTGTCAGCGGGGAGAAACCTGGGAAATACTGCAAATTACTGAATACGGATTATTATATACCGGGAATTTCCTCAGAAAAAACATGCTCCATACACCGATTGATCACCATCCGGAAAAAAGATAAAAAAGAAGTTTGTCCCTACTGTATGTCCGGCCCGGAATCCGATTATCAGAAAATCCTGATTGAGCAATGGCCTATTGAAGTATTCTCTTACTTCCGCGAGTCCGGAAAAAAAATAAATCTTATTCCGGAACACAATCCTGATTGCCCTCATTATACCGGCAATAATGGCCCGAAGATTATCACTCCATCTAATCATTCTACCTATACCATCAGAAAAAATATCCCGGTGAGCGAGCAGAAAATATCCCTCAAGGCTTTTTCCGGCCAGGACAGCGAATATCTGTGCTGGTTTTTTAATAATCAGTTTTTTCAAAAATCAAAACCCGAAGAAGCCGTTTTTATCACGCCGTTTTCCGGCAAGCATTTGATATCGGTTATAGACTCGCGCGGCAGGGGAAATTCCGTGGAAATAACAATAAAATGAGGCCCTTTATGAAACCATTTTTCATTTTTCTTTTTTTCATTTATGGCGTTAATTATTCTCTGGATGTTCATCTGAAAGTCCTTGATAACAGGAAATGGCTGCGGATTGAGGCGGACGGCGGCGTTTATGTCCAGGAGAATAAAAAAGAAGTGTTGATGCCTTCCTGTATGATAAAAAAAAACACCGATAATCAGAAAATTTTTGTCCGCCCTTTTAGACAAAATGTTGCGCTAAAAATTTACTCCGATATTCCTGAGAAATCTTATCAGGGGACTTTAGAAATAAGCATAACAAACAACAAATTTTTTGCCATTAACCACGTCCAGGAGGAAGATTATCTCGCATCGGTTGTCGGAAGTGAAATGGAAGAAGGCTTCCCTGCTGAGGCTATGAAATCTCAGGCAGTTGCCGCCAGGACAGCGCTTTATTATTCCCTTTACCGGAAAAAGGATAAAATTATATCTGATTTAAGCAGCGACTATCAGGCTTACCGCGGGACAAAATTTGCTTTTGAATCGGCGAGAAACGCAGTCATGAAAACTTCCGGCGAAGTAATGACATTCCGGAAACAGCTTTTTTTTCCTTATTATCATTCTACATGCGGAGGGGTAATCTACCCCGCGTCTAAAGACAACGGCCTGGCTATGAATATTTATACGGGAGTCAATGCGCCGAAAAGCGATTCAATCGACGGAAACCTTAACTGCAGGGAGTCGCCTTACTTCTATTGGCGCAGAGAGATGAGTTTTAAAGACCTGGAAAAGGGAACAGGGTTAAAAAATATTCGCAGTATCTCCATTGTAAAAAGTAAGGATGGTTATGTAAAAAATCTGGTTCTGGACAATGGAAACACAACTATCATACCCGCTTATAAATTCCTGAGTCAAATGTGGCTGAACGGCATTCACGGATTGAAAAGTCTTAATTTTGATTTAAAAACACATGACAGTCAAATTGTTTTCAATGGCAAAGGATTTGGCCACCATGTAGGAATGTGCCAATGGGGCGCGAGAGGGCTGGCAAAGAAAAATTGGCCCTATAAAAAAATTTTACCATTTTATTACCCCGGTGTTCAGATAGGAAGAATAAGAGGGAATTAAGTTATTAACAGCCCCTCAGGATCATAGCTTTTTTTAGCTCCAAACTGCTCCACTCGCTTTTTCCAGTTCGCGCCGAGAAAATAAAATCTTAAGCTGTCATATTCCAGCTTGATTTCATTCAGAAGCTGCTGTTTCAGCTTTGCCCATTGCGCGGGGTCAACAAGGCATTCAAAAACGGAATACTGAACGCGCTGGCCGTAGTTTTTACAAATTTTCGCTACATGGCGAAGCCTTTTTTTTCCATATTCGTCCTCAGCCACATCATAACTAACTAAAACCATCATAAATTTTATCTCCACAAGAAAGGCGGATAAGCTTCCAGATCACCCCTGATATGCCTGGCCAATAAAATTGCCTGGGTATGGAAAAGAAGCCCAATATGCATAGTATCATTTACAAAAGGGTGGGCAATCGCATCCTGCTTTCTCTGCTGATAAGCGGCCAGTAATGTTTTCCTGGCATTTTCATTCATTAAAACAGCGCCGTTTTCAAGGACTTTAAAATCTTTGGCCGTAATTTGTTTTAAATTAATAAGCGACAGCGCCAATCTGTCAGCGAAAAAAGGCCGAAATTCTTCCATTAAATCCAGGGCAAGCGACAACCTTCCCGGCCTATCTCTATGGAGAAAGCCGACTGCCGGATCAAGCCCGACAGATTCCAGCGCAGAACGCATATCGTTATAGAGAAGAGTATAGATAAATGAAAGAAGCGCGTTGACCCTATCCAGAGGAGGGCGGCGGGACCGTTCATTGAATGTAAAATCCTCTTTTTGAGAGATTATCAGTTCGTTAAAACTACTGAAATACTGCTTCGCTCCATCTCCTTCAAACCCCCTTAAAACATCTATATTTTCTTCATCCCGAGCCCGGGCAATCAATCTTTCCAGAGAATGGACAACCGGTTCAATTCGAGCGGTATTAATTTTCCCGCTATGATCACGAATTACCCTTTGCAGAACTGTCCGGCAGTTAGCCAGCTTGCCTATGATAACATTCCGGACAATATTGGCGCATAACGTTGATTCGTCGCTCATTTTATACTGCGCCCTTCGCAAAAGAACATTTCCGGCTATCGGCCCCTGGACTCTGGCAAGAAATTTACCGTATTCGGACAAGAAACTGATACTGATATTGTATTTCGCGCAGTGGCCGAGAAGAAAAGGACTTACGCGGACGTTGCCGAAACAGCAGATTTGAGACAGATTGATGAGCGGAAGCTGGAGCCTGGTTTCTTTTCCCATTTTAGCAACAACCGTATCGCCCTGCTTGCAGAGATAAATTTTCTGGGTGGTAACAAAAAGAGTATTCAACAGCCTTTTCATTTTATACCCTCCTGTAATGTTGTTTCGGAAAGTTCTTTTGACAGCATTCTATCCAGATAGTCATTAATATCGAGTTTCTTCTGAATCAATTCGGGCCGGCACAAATCATTTAGCGAACATGATTCACAGCGCTTGCTGTAAACAGGTAGCGGCGTTTTACCACCTTCCAGCATAGCACGCGTTTCGCTAATAGTTCGAATGGTAAAATCCCGCAATGCCTGATCAAAAAGAACATGCAGACGCTTTCGAATACGAAAATAATAAATATACCCCTCTTGAATCGGCTTACCGGTCATTTCCTCCAGACACAGTGCCTGGCCGCAGAGCTGGACTGTATCCATTTCTTTTACCTTCGGCTTACCCCGCTTGTATTCCAGAGGAATAAATACTCCTTCGGGAGTTTCCATTACAACATCGCTTTTACCAGTTATGCCCAGTTCGAGCGACCTGAGCGGCATACCGAAAATACGTCTGCAATCGGGCCTGCTTTCCGCCGATTCTGAATGCGCTCTATCGTGGAGTCCGCGTCCCTCGGCTGTAAGCCCGTTTTCCTCCCATATCTGTTCGATGTGAATCAGCGCGCACTGACGCGGACAAAAGACATAGTGCTGGAGAGCGGAAAGCATAATGAGTTCGGATTCAGGAACCATGGCTTCCTCCTTTTATTAGTTTGGTTCATTGAGCGGCACTTCGGCTCCGCTCAGTGTCCGATATTGGCAATGCACCCATAAGGGGTGCGACCGTAAAATCGAATCCCTTTCTTAGTCTGATACATGTTTCAATCCACGCGCCCACGCGGGGCGCGACCGGCCGCAATATCTCACACATAGGGAGGTGGACATGTTTCAATCCACGCGCCCACGCGGATAACGTATAATATATTGCGCACATTTTAGGAATTAATAAAAAAGTCCTCAATCTGACGATAATGGGATTGCAAAAAAACCAAAAAGTCAGAA
>JAGVOW010000042.1 GCA_020052515.1 Brevinematales bacterium
ATGGAATTATTGAATAATTTTGACATGGAGGCAGTTGCTTAGTAACTTACTGTCAGATTGAGAGTTATAAAATGTGCGCAAAATTCTTGACACTACCCGACTTTTGCATCCCACGCAGCAAAAGGCGTGACAAAGCAAAATGTGCCGCAGGCCGAGGAGCGCAGGAGTCGCAACGACGAGCACCGCAGCGTTATAGCCGCTGTTAGGCGCCGTTGCCCCGCAATCTATTTGATTAAACCTTTGTCAACACATTCATCAATAAGACTTTTTGCATAATCCCATAATTTATCAGAACCATTTTTAATTTTAGAATTATTAACACTTAATATTTTTTCAGCTGGAATATTATTTGTTTTCCAAGCATATGCTTCTGTATAATAATTCTGCATTATTGGTTCAAGACGATCAATAGCACCTGCGAATTTAGCTTCAGGAGATTTCTTTTCTTCAAATTCCTGCCATATACCAATCATTTCTTGTTTTTGATCTTCAGGTAATAATCCAAATATTCTATTAGCTGCAAGAATTTCTTTGTCATCCGTTTTTGTATTATCTCTTGAATATATTATTGTATCACCAGCATCGATTTCAACAATATCATGAATTAATACCATTTTCATGACTTTTAATAAATCAACTGGTTCATTCGAATATTCTGACAAGAGAATGGCCATTATTGCAAGATGCCATGAATGTTCAGCATCATTTTCAAATCTTGAATTATCAAATAATTTAGATTTACGGAAAATAGATTTAATTTTATCAATTTCGATTATAAAATCAATTTGTTTTCTAAATCTTTCATCCATTATGTTCCTCCTTTGAATTATATTCTGCGGGGCAATGGCGCCTAACGGTGTCCATATATGACGTTTTGCTGTAGCGTACTCGCGGAAGCAAAATGTGGCGAAGCCCAAGCGAGGTACTCCGAGCGCAGCATGTATGGACTGTTATGTGTCGTTGTATTTTGAGATTATTAATTATTTTCAAATTTATATTTTTTTTCAATATCATTATAATAAATTTTTAATTTTGAGTTAATAATTGTAAAATAAATTTTTTCTTTATGTTTTATATCTTCAAAATTATATAATGAATAATGAACACCAGATTTTTTTATTACTTTATAATTAATGCTTTCTATAATTGGAACTCCTGAACCAAGGATATTACGAGTAACTATAAAACCATCAGAACTTGTAATCTTAAAAAGCAATACTTCACCCGCGAAATTATTATCAATAAATATTTTTTTTCCATTTAAGTCATTCATATTATTAATGTTATTAGAATTAATGCAACTAAATAAAAAGATAAAACAAAATATTTCTAATAAAATATATTTCATATAAACTTTCCTCAAAATACAATGACACATAACGTTTATTATAACTGACGTTTACGAACCTTAGAGCCAGCTTTAGCGCTCTTAGGTTCGTAAATGTGCCGAACTTTTTGTCTTCTTCTCCGCCCTACTTCTCAAAAAGTGAGGCCGAGGAGCGGAAGAAAAATTCTCTCTTTCTTCTCTGTTCTTCTCCGAAAGTTTTTCTGAGCACCGCAGCAGTTATATAATGTTAAATGACGGACTGGCGGTTGTCGGAGTATCCGCCCGATTCTTTGCTTTCACTTTCTGTTTGTCTATCCGACAAAACGCAAGACTACCGCAATGCTTTTTATAAAAAATAATGAAAAAAAGCACCATTACTTTGGGTACATTTTTATATCCCTTTGTAATATAATGAATTATAATGTCAAAAAAGTGAAAAAAACATAAAAAATACCAATCAAAAAGTTGCGCTATCTCTCCACTTTTGATAATATACTAAAGAAAAATTTGTTACAAAAACAAGCTTTCTTCACAAATTTTTCTTTAGTATATTATAATACCTTTCAGTTCTTATTGGTATTTTTTATGTTTTCCTTTCTTATCTATAAAAATGTTCTTAAAGTGCTTTTTACCTTTTGCATTGCGGGAGATCATTTCGTATATCAATCACAAACTGATATGCGAAGTGAATCGGTCTAATCTTGCGTTAGCCAGTCTGTTATTTAACTACTAATAGACGAACTTCGTATATTACCCTAAAAATCCGGGGATATCCGTACTTCGTATATCACCGCCAAAATCCCATGTTTTACGAACCTTTGGCACAGTATTTATCTATTATATTATAAACTATCCAGCGGGCTTTGTATATTTTTCAGCACTTTATTGCTGACATGAGTATAAATTTCCGTTGTCTCACTGCTTTCATGCCCCAACAATTCTTGAATATAACGCAAATCAACGCCATTTTCGAGCAGATGTGTCGCGAAACTATGCCGCAGAGAGTGAATCCCGGCTTCCTTTTTTATTTCAGCTTTTTCTTTTGCGTGACTAAATATTTTTTCAATGCTCCTTACGCTCAAGGGCTGGCTTTCGGGCTGTCCGGGAAAGAGCCAGAAACGGGAAGGATATTTTCGGAGATAATCATCCAGCGCATTCAGTAATTCTTGAGAAAGCAAAGTGGTTCTATCCTTTCTTCCTTTAGAGGCTCTGATTGTTATCAGATTTCTATCGCGGTCAATATCGGACAATTTCAGCTTCGAAGCTTCGCTGACCCGCAATCCCGCAGAATACACAAGCATAAGAAGCGCCTTGTGTTTAATATTCATCGGGATAGAAATCATCCGTTTTACTTCCTCTTTGCTGAAAACCACCGGCAGCTTTTTATCTTTCTTCGCTCGCTTTACTTGATAAATTAAACTTTTATTTAATATCCCGCCGTAATAAAAACGAAAAGCATTAACCGCGCAATTTAATGTAGACGCGGCAGCGCATTTTTCAGTCACAAGAAAATCCAGATATCTTTTTATTTCAGAATTAGCAATCCTATCCGGATCCATACCGGTATAAGATAATAATTCGGCATTATAATGAACGTATGTTTTTTGAGTCTTTGGGCTGTATTTACGGATACGGAGCTCTTTGAGCAGCTCACTTTCCCAATCTCGCTGCATCTTCCGGCACGCATCTTCTGAAGGAAGAGGCAAATTTCCAGAAATATTCTGGAGAATTTCGCGGTTTTCCTGCGTATCGGGAAAGCTCCAGACCCTTCGGTCAGGATCCCATTCACGCCCTACAATTTTACGGATTATGTCAAGAAATGCGGGATTATATGGAATTGACATTTCAATTCTATTAAGACAATTTTTTGAAGTGAACTGATTTTTCATTTTCATACAAATTAATTATAAAATTTCAAAATTTAAAAGTCAATAAAAAAATCCTTAAATACCGGCCAGCTCAATCAGCCATTTTGTCAAAGGCTCAAAGCCCTCGCCGTTTTTAGAAGAAGTTTCAAAAATAGGCGCTTCCTGGTTTAGAGCGCGCACGCCTTTGTAGAAAAAATCTTTATCAAATTCAATGTAGGGCAAAAGATCAGTTTTACTGAGAACAATCGCGCTTGCCTTCTGAAAAGCCAATGGGTATTTATAAGGTTTGTCGCTTCCTTCTGGCACAGAACAGATCAAGATTTTTATATGCTCGCCGATCACATAATCAGCGGGGCAAACCAGGTTGCCGATATTTTCAACAAAAAGATAACCCTTTTCCCGAATAGCCATTTTTCGAACAATCGCCTGCATCATAGCGGCGTCTAAGTGACAGGTTCCATGCGTATTAATTTGATAAGTTTCCACACCCAGCTTCAAAAGGGTTTGAGTATCAATGTCGGATTCAATATCTCCTTCCACTACATAAGCTTTGTAATTCAGCCTGGAAATTATGTTTTTCAGCACAGAAGTTTTCCCTGCTCCTGCCCCACCCAAAATATTGATTGCAAAAACACTCTTAGCGGAAAGGTTTTCTCTTACTTTTTCCGCTAGAATTTCATTGTCAGTATAAAGATTTTCTCTCATTTCAATAATTTCTTTCGGCATCGTTTTCTCCTTACTCTTTTTCTATAGAGTATGACGCCTCACCCCGCCATGACGGGCACCCCTCTCCAAGACTGTAGAGGGGAACGACAGAGTTCCTCGTAGCATACTCCCCTTCTCCAGACTTGGAGAAGGGGCCGGGAAATGAGGCGCTACCCCTCTATTTCCATATTATCAATATAAAATTCCGTCCCGAAATCTGTCATTTGCCCCGGCTTGCCGCATTTCGGGCAGTCAAAAGAGAACCTTTTCCTTTCAAAAGAATCTCCGCAGGATTTACATTCCAGCCTCGGTTTAACCATTGTAATAGATAACTTTACGTTTTCCAGAATCGTGTCTTTTGAAAGGACTGAAAAATAATGTTGAAGGGCCTCTTCCATATAGCCGGTCGTTTCACCGGCAACCACAGAAATCTTCAAAATCTTTTGCGCTTTATTCTCACTTGCAAATTTCTCAGCCTTTTTAATCAAGGCTTCTACAACAGATGCTTCATGCACCCTGGTGGGCCTCAATCGAGTGTTTTTTATCTTTAGTCAGAAAAGATTCGGTGTATTGATTTTCCAGCGCCAGGCACTTTTTAGGACAGACTTCCACACAGCTTCCGCAGGAAATACAACGCAGCCGTTCAATTTCCCATGTTTTTTTTGTCCTATCCACAATGATCGCGTCTGTAGGGCATTTTTTCTGGCACATCATGCAGAAGATGCATTTTTCAAAATCAATCACCAGCTTACCTTTTGTGTTTTTATAATAAACACGAGGTTTAAACGGATACATAAGAGTCGCCGGTTTCTTGAAAAGATTAAAAATTGTCGTTTTTGCCATGTTCAAAAAAGCCATAATCTACCTCTCTGTACAGCTGATACAAGGGTCAATAGTCAACACAATAGTAGCCACATCAGCCAGGTCGCATCCCTTCAAAATTTGAACCAATGGAGCAATATTAGCAAAAGTAGGAGTCCTTACCCGGAAACGTTCCAGAAAACGGGTTCCATTTCCCCTGATATAATACATTACTTCTCCTCTGGGCTGTTCCAGGCGCATAAAACTCTCTCCCTGAGGGGCTCCAACTACTTTTATATCCACAGGAGAGTCTGGTATCTTCGTAATAGCTTCTTTAATCATAAAAATGGATTGAAAAATTTCTTCTATTCTGACCGCCGAACGGGCATAGCAGTCTCCGTCATGGTGCGTCGCCGGCTGAAATGATAAATCTTTGTAGGCAGCGTAGCCGTTCGATCTTGTATCCAGAGAGTGCCCGCTAGCGCGAAGCATTGGCCCCACAGCGCCCAGGTTGTAGGCGTCTTCTTTGGATAAAACCCCCACGCCGCAAAGACGGTGCTTCACAGAACTATCTTTTATAAAAACATTGGTTGTCTCTCTCAAATCTTTATTGATGCTGTCCAGAACGCCGCTGATTTTCTGAAGCGTATCTTTATCAATATCCCTTTTTACTCCGCCGACTTTGCAGACTCCAAAAATAACTCTGCCGCCGGTTGTTTCTTCAAAAATATCCAGAACCAGCTCTCTGACACGCCAGCACTGCATAAACAAATTTTCAAACCCAAAAGCATCGGCGGCTAGTCCCAGCCAGAGCAAATGGCTATGGATCCTGGAAAGTTCTGACCAGATAGTCCGGAGGTAAACACCCCTTGGCGGAACCTGAAGGTTCATTACTTCTTCCACCGCCTGGCAATAGCCCATTCCATGGATAAAACTGCAGATACCGCAGATTCTTTCCGCGACATAGACCATTTCGGTAAACTCATTTTTAGAAGTAAGAAGCTCTAACCCTCTATGAATATAACCAATGGATGGAATCGCTTCCACCACTTTTTCATCTTCTAAAACCAGGTCAAGATGGATCGGCTCCGGAAGAACCGGATGCTGCGGCCCAAAAGGAATTATTGTTCTTTCTGCCATACTATCCTCACTTTGGATTAAACGGGTGCGCTTTTGAAAGCTTATATAAATGCCCCTGGAAATCCACGGCAATACCCTTTATTTTTATGCCGAACAGCTCGTGGACTTCATTCTCATATAAAAACGCGGCAAAACACACAGATGTAATGCTCGGGACTTCTTCTTTAAAAGACGCGGTCAGCCTGAAGTTAACAAAATCAAATTTCTTGTCAAAAGAGTAGTTTATCTCAAGACTATCTTTATCCAGTCTTGTGCCTGATATCTGGACCAGCCGGTATCCTTTATCTAACAATCCTTTTGCCGAAGAAACAAGCTCTTCTTTTTTAACGCTGATTATCTTCTGACTCTGTTTCATAACCGCCCCGCCTTCTTCACTTTTTTGGGTGTTTTTTTGGCTCTCATTTTCGCCTTTTTTTCCTCAAGGACTCCCAGCGCCTTCACCACCCCGTCAATAATAGCTTCCGGCCTCACAGCGCACCCCGGAACATAAACATCTACCGGCACTACCTTGTCGGCGCCGCCCTGCACATTGTAGCAAGCGGCAAAAATACCGCCCGAAGTAGCACAAATACCTACCGCCAGAACCACTTTTGGATCCGGCATCTGCTCGTAAATATTCTTCACAATATCTTTATTCTGTTCATTAATAGCACCCGTTAAAAGAAAAATATCCGCATGCTTCGGATTGCCCGTATTGATAATTCCAAAACGCTCAATATCGTACATCGGCGTCAGGCAGGCCAAAACCTCGATGTCACAGCCATTGCAGCTCGAACCATCGTAATGAACAATCCATGGCGACTTTTTAAAATAAGACATTTTTTCCTCTCTTTAGTGACAGTCCCGAAATAACAGTCACTTATTTCAAGAAATATAAAACAGCCAGATTTCCGCCGCCCAGTACCAGCGCGACGATCCATGCCGACTTGAAAGCCAGCTCCCACTTGAAACGGGCGTAAGTATTATCAATCAATATTTCTAAAAAGTAAGTTAAAAGCACCGCCAGCACGCCGATCAGCGGATTAAAACTAAAAAAGAGATAAACAAACCCGAGCAGGAAAACATTCTCATACCAATGAGCAATCTCTATCATTGCGAGGGTTTTTCCTGAAAAATCGGTAGTGATTCCCTTAACCAGCTCCTGATGAGCATGGTGCGAATAAGAAAGGTCAAAAGGAGATTTTCGCAGCTTCATAGTCAGGATATAAAAAAATCCCAGGAATATTCCCGGTAAAAACAAGATCAAAGGCTTGCTGGAAAAAATGATATCGTAAAAGTGAAAACTCTTTACTACTTTGAAAATTCCGACCAGAGCGATCAAAACCATCGGTTCATAAGCCGTCATCAAAATTAGCTCCCTCTCGGCACCGACATGGGCAAACGGCGAATGAGAAGAATAAGCCGCCAGCACAAAGAAAACACTCGAAAGAGTCAGGACAAAAATAATCAAAAGGATGTCATTTCCCTCGAAAAACAAAAACCCTGTCCAGGCCATAAAAATCAAATGCAGAAGAATATAAGGATTTTGAAAATGATTAACCCGTTTATTTTCTTTAGAAAAGAGCTTGAACACATCATAAAAAGGCTGCAATAAGGGCGGCCCTACCCGTCTCTGCATCCTTGCCGTAATGATGCGGTCAACACCCGCTAATAGCCCGCCGATAAAAGGCGCTGCTACAATATATAATACTCCGCAAAGAATAGGAATCATAGAAATATTCCTCCCAGCATAGCAATGAGCAAAAGAGAACTGACAATTACTCCAATAGGGAAAAGCTTACCCTCGCCAAAATATTTTTCCAGATAATAATTCTTTGTTGTCATCTCCATCTGCGTACCCATAGAAGCGTTAAACTTAGTTTCTCCAGTGGTAGTGCGCGAGCTCATATAGGGATCGCTATATTTATATTTTCTGGACTTCTGCCACAACAGCAGAACTAACGGCAACAGAGTAATCATACTCACCATAATAAGCATAATAGTAAAATTGCCCTTATCCATGTTGAGCGGATGGCCTGGAATAACATTGATATAAGGCTCGACAAAAAACTTTGAAATGAGAGGAAAAGCAAAACAAATCCCTACGGTTAAAAGAGCATGCGCCCCTTCAGAAAGCCACTCATCCCGGCTCACCGTTTTCTCAACCGATTTTGAAGGTTTTTCCTTCCCGACAGATATAATCTTTCCCAGCCATTTTGTCCAGAAAAGCACAGTCACCGCGCTTCCAAAAGAAAGCAGAATAATCAGAATAGGACTCATAATGGAGTTCAAGTTAATAAAGGCTTCCAGCGCCGCCCACTTGCTGATCAGCATTCCAAAAGGCGCGATAAACATTCCGCAAATCCCAATGACCATCATCAAAGCCAGCTTCGGCATTCTAACAATCAGATTGTCCATATCTTCAATATCGCGGCTGCCGATTTTATGTTCAATTGTCCCTACTCCCAGGAAGAGCAACGACTTCGCTGCCGCATGGAAAATAATGAGAAAAACTCCCGCCCAGACAGTCTGCGTAGTACCGATACCGGCGCACGCGATAATCAAGCCGAGATTGGCAACCGTAGAATATGCCAGCAACCGCTTGGCGTTTCGCTGAGATACCGCCATACATGAAGCAGCCACAAAAGTGACCGCTCCAACCAACGCCACCATATATCCCGTAAAAGTATTCTGCAGAATAGGCGACATACGAAGCACCAGATACACGCCTGCTTTCACCATCGTGCTGGAGTGCAGCAACGCGGAAGTAGGTGTCGGCGCCACCATCGCGCCCAGAAGCCACTTTGAAAATGGAAGCTGAGCGCTCTTTGTTATTCCCGCAAAGCAGAACAGCGCCGCCGGCAAGAGAATAAAAGCCTGTTTGCTGACTAAAAGCTTATCCATTTCCACAATACCGGTAGTCATATAAAGAAAAACAATTCCAATAGCGAACGCGAGGCCGCCTCCCAGGTTCATCACCAGAGCCAGGAAAGCATTGTTCACCGCTTCCTTTGTCCTGGTATAGCCTATCAGCAGAAAAGAACAAATAGTTGTGATTTCCCAGAAGAAAAACAGCCAGAGAAGATTGTTTGAAAACACGAGGCCAAACATAGCCGACAGAAAAACAAGCAGAATCATAAAGAAAAAGCCCCGCTGGTCTTTCATTTCCTTATGATGGTGATGAAAATCCTTCATATAGCCGATTGAGTAAAGACAGATCAGAGAGCCGATCACTCCGATAATCAAAGCCATAATAATAGAAAATTGGTCAATAAAAAGATTGTTCTCCACTTTCAAGGAATGCCCAAAAGCGATTTCAAAAAAGGCAAGAAGGCCAAATTGCAGGAGAACAAAAGCCGAAACCAGGTATTTTTTATTGCGAATACCGATGATAAAGATATAAACCGCCAGCAAAAACTCAATAACAAACATCGTCCAATTAATGAGTTCACTCTCAAAAGGGAAGAAAACCGCTTTTGACCCGAAGAAGAATACCGCTAAATAAACAGAAACTCCCGCAATAGCCAGAACAGCTAATCTAAGCAGGCCGTTTCTAAAAACCGGGAAAGGAATAACAAAAATAAGGATTCCCGCCAAAAGGGGGAAAACAATGAGAAAAAGCATTATTTCCATGAACTTATCCTAGAAAAATTTTAGTGTTAAGGATAAAAGATTTTGACGCTTTTGTCAAAATTTTAAAGCAACACCCGGACACCCAGACTGAACACGAACCCTCCCTCCGGAGAAGAAGGCCTGACAAAATCTTTTTGATTTAAAATGTTATTCAATTTTATTTCGGCGCTGATTTCTTTCGTGATAGCCTGGGAAACTTCCGCGTCCCAGATCCATTTTGGATCAAAAGAACTCTGATCGGAATAAAGAACCGCCCCCTTGTAAGAAAGCCTGGTAGAAATATCAAAACCCCAATCGGGGTATTTATAAGCAACTGATGCTGAAGCCGTATTATAATCAAAGAACAGAAGATTGTTTAAAGAAGGCAGCTTAAATAGATAAGAAACGCCTAACTTTAGATTTTCAAAGGCAATCATTTCAATTGAAAATTCCGCTTCCAGGGTATTCACATTAGTAAGAGAGGAAAAGACATACAGATTGTTATCCGAACGATAAGCATAGGCGGCATAATGGTGGTAGTCATTGTAGGACAGCATGCCTTTTAATATTATCCATTTCCATGGGGAATAATTGGCGGCAAAAAATAATATCCACCTTTCTTCCGGATCACAAAACTGGTAATCTATCTGATTTTCAGGAAGAAGCCTTTCTGTGGAAATATTTTCCTGTCTGCCGGTAATGCCGGCACGCAGATTGATCACATCGGAATATTGATAAAAAGCAACGAGCATCGGGTACCAGAATACATCTTTATAGCTATAGAGATTGAGCTCTGCCCCGGCCTGTATCGCCAGGAAATTAAAAAGGGGGAATTTATCGGAAAGAGTAAACTGACCGAAGTGAAAAGTGTCATTGTGATAACTGTTATAAGTGTATTTCGCGCCGATTTTTAAAAAATTATCCCGGCTCCAGTTGGACTCAAAATTAAGCGCGCCGCTTAAGTCCCAGAGATTTTTAGCGTCATAACCGGCATAGGTTTTATGAGAAAGCTGAAGCTGATTAAAGTCCCCTTCCAGTTTTAAAATCGAGTTCAAGCTGAGATGGTAAAGCCAGGCCAGGCGCGACGGGATATTGATTTTATTCTCGCTGATATTAGAAGCGTTTGTATAAAGCCCGACATTTCTAACATAGTAGCCAACCGAAGCGTTCAAATCCATATTGGTAGATAATGAATAGATGAAATCGGCGTTGAGGTCATCCACTTCGAGTTCCGTATTATAGTATTTTTCATCATTATAACCTACACTCGCTCTTTTATTGCGGAGGTAAGTCAAAAGATAATTAAAACTCCCGACGTTTTTACCAATATTCACCCCGGCAAGAAAATTTTCATACCTTCCATAATAAATTTTAAAATCCGACACGGTGAAATTCTCTTTCCTTCTTTCTTCCGCCATTTCGGTTTTAAATTTTTCACTGGACCGGGTTTTAGAAAGCTCCTCCCTGTCAATTTTGCCAAAATCAAGAAGACTATCTTTTAGAAGATTGTCTTTCCGGTTCGAGATGGGAATGGAACTTTCATCCTCGATCTGAATATTGACATCGGGAATAATGATCTTATCGCTTTTCCTATCTTGTAAAAGCTCATTTTTTGAAGAGCTTGTGTTTTCCTCTGAAAAAGCCGCTGTATAGCAGAAAATCATCGACAAAAATAAAAAAGCAAACAACCGGGACATTATTCTTACCTCTTAAATTTATTTATGGTAATTTTAAATTAGAATCGTAAACTTTTCCAGTTTATGATAAAACCAAAATTTTACTTCTTCGCTAAACAGATTTTGTCTTCTGCACCAGCTTTTGATAAGGCGCCGCCATTCCCTGTCGGATCATGGGCCGGAAAATTTTGTGCCCTCCGACACCCAGAAAGCTCATCGGCGGCATATATGCTTTTTCCGCTAATAATAGTGAGCTTTGCGCGAAAGACTTCAGCTTTTCTTCAATTTCCGGGGCCAAGTCATATTCATCCGTCATAAATCCAATCAGGTTATATTTATATCGCGGAGATTAATGATTTCCGGTTTTTGTTTAAATTGGCCGGCAAAATAATTTACCATGCTATTAATATTTTCATCATCTTCCGCGGCATCGGTAATAATTCGCACGATTTTTCCGTTTGAATCAATAGCCGCTTGCGTTTGCCTCAGTTTTAAGACATTGGCTTTCCATAAGACGGGTTTATAATAGGTGGGAGTCTCAAATTTATCAGCGGCCGCCTTTAGGGCTTCCGTTCAATACTATCAACTTCACAATTCATCTCCCATCGCTCTTTATTTTTTCCCTTCCTTTCTTTTGTTTCTTTCTCTGTTAGATTCCTGGCGGTTTTTATCATCCCCTTTCTCATTCTTTCTATTACCCCTATCTTCGTAATAACTTTCCCTCCTGACCTCCCTCTTCCATTCTTGCCTTTCCCAATATTTTTCTCGTTCCCATTCCCGCCAATGGGATCTTACATCGCCCCACCTTATTCGCGGGCTATTATCCCTCATCTCTTTCCATCTTGGAGGGAGTCGAACGATTTGATAAGGAATGAATCGAGTTTCTATCACAATCCAAGGTCCTGAATAAGCTCCTGACCGATACCAGGCGTTGTATCGGGACTGCCACCAGTATCCATCACAGAAGAAAACATCACCATTACCAACAGACATCCAGTATACATAAGTTCCCGGGATCAGATAAAGCTCGTAATTTTCTTCGTAAACCGGTTCTCTCACAACTACACCTTCTGCTCTCACCACGCACTGCGAAAGCAGTAATAGCGAAACTAACGCGCTGGCCGCATAAATAAATTTTTTCATACTAGCCTCCATTTGCCTTATTAAAATATGCTCATAACTGAAGCAAAAGTCAAGCTTTTTATAACATTTATGAGTTTCTACTGCTTGCTTTTTTTTATGCAACATTGTAAACTTATTCGAGTAAAATCAATAGCGGGAGGGACTATGTTTGGGCCAAATCCTGATGAAAAACACCCTATGAAGGGTTTTCCTCAAGTCGGATTTATCAAAAACTTTATCTCATCGCCCAATATTGTTGTTGGTGATTACACTTATTATGATGATCCCGATGGACCGGAAAATTTCGAGAAGAATGTGCTGTATCACTATCCTTTTGCCGGGGATAAATTAATCATTGGCAAATTCTGCGCTATTGCGAAAAATGTGAAATTTATTATGAATGGCGCAAACCATAAAATATCCGGCATTTCCACTTATCCTTTTCAAATTTTTGGGAATGGATGGGAAAAAGTAATACCATCATTGGATGATCTTCCTTTTAAGGGAGATACCATTATTGAAAACGATGTGTGGATTGGATATGATGCCTTAATTATGCCCGGAGTAAAAATTGGAAGTGGGGCCATTATCGCAACCCGGTCTGTTGTAACATCGAATGTCGCTCCCTATTCGATTGTCGGCGGCAACCCCGCAAAAGAAATCAGAAAGAGATTTTCGGAGGAAACGATCGCTAAATTACTCCAGATCGCATGGTGGGAATGGCCAAAAGAGGTCATAACAGAAAACTTAAAGAGCATTGTGAATAATAAAATTGAAGATTTAGAGGCGATCAAAGTTAACCTTTGAAAGGAATAAATAATGATGGTAGAAATAAGCGATATCCGAAACGCGATAAAAGGAAACAAACTGTCGGGCCAATCTATCTGCGTTCATTCTTCCACAAGGTCTTTCGGCGGATTAAAAGATGGGCCCAGGGCTATCATAGAAGCTTTCTTAACAGAAGGCTGCACTATCTTAGTCCCCACTTTTTCCTGGAATTATTTGATCCCGCCCGCGGAAGATTTAAGACAGAATGGCTGGAATGGGCCACGCCCCGCTATTAATAATCAAACTAAAATTTATCACGCAGGCACAAATGACATTGATGTGGATATGGGGGTTTTGCCGAAAACCATAGTAAACATGAAAGAAAGGGCAAGAGGAAATCATCCGTTGTGCTCATTTTCCGCTATTGGGGAAAAAGCGGAACTGCTGATAAAAGATCAAAAACCCCTGGATGTTTTTAATCCTTTTGAAAAGCTGATCGGCGAAAATGGCTCTATCCTCCTGATGGGTGTTGATTTTGATACGATGACTTTGCTTCACCTCGCGGAAAAGAAAGCGGGAAGGAATCTTTTTAGAAGATGGACCTATAATCTTGAAGAAAAGCCTATTGCAACGGAAGCGGGCGGCTGTTCAGAGGGTTTCACAAAATTCTCCCGGTATTTGAAAGACATTGTGAAAGAAATCAAAGTGGGTAATAGTTTGTGGAAAATTTTAAACGCGGAAGAAGCATTACTATTATCCACAAACGTTATAAAAGACAACCCTGAAATCACACGGTGCAATCATAAAGAATGTTTGAGATGCGAGGACGCGATAAAAGGCGGGCCTATACTGACGGGAGCAAAAAATGCAATTGACTGACCTGGGGTGGGATTCTTTTTTTGAAAACCATTTTGAACCTTTTCGAGATCAGGGTTTTTCGGCCATGCGGGTAATCCGTGAAAACCGGAAAGAATATACAGCTTATAATGAACTCGGAGAGTTTGCCTGCGAAATATCAGGCAAGTTTCGATTTGAGGCTGACAGCAAAGGAAAATTCCCTGCCGTGGGCGATTGGGTTATTGTTTCTATTCGATCGAATGAAAGAAAAGCTACTATACACACACTTCTTCCTAGAAAAAGCGCTTTTCTCCGTAAAGCCGCGGGCCAAATAACTGAGGAACAAATTGTTGCGGCTAACATTGATATTGTGTTTATTGTTATTGGTTTAGATTTCAATTTTAATCTAAGACGTATTGAACGTTATTTATCAATGGCATGGGAGAGTGGAGCAACACCAGTTATTTTATTAAATAAAGCTGACCTTTGCCCTGAGGCTGAAGCGCGAAAGAATGAAGTCGAGTCAATCGCTTTTGGGGTCCATATTCATACTCTCAGCGCGTTTCAAAATATCGGTACAGAAATTTTAAATCAATATATCCAGAAAGGGAAAACGGTAGCTTTTTTAGGTTCATCAGGAGTAGGAAAGTCCACACTCATTAATTCACTTCTTGGCACTGAGCGCCTGAAAGTGAATGAAGTGAGTGAATCAGGAAGCCGCGGCCGGCATACGACTACTTTTCGTGAATTGATTTTACTTCCCGGCGGAGGCATGGTTATTGACACCCCTGGTATGAGAGAATTGCAAGTCTGGGGTAATGAAAAAGGGTTAAAACAAGTTTTTGATGACATTGAAGAATTGGCTTTAAATTGCCGTTTTCGGGACTGCAGTCATGAAAGTGAGCCGGGCTGCGCGGTTCAAGAATCTATAATGAATGGCTCTCTTGAGCCGAAACGTTTAGAAAGTTTCTTGAAATTAAAAAAAGAACTTGCCTATTTGTCTGACCGTCAAAGAATGAAAGCGAGCGCCGCTGAAAAGGCTCATTGGAAGAAGATCAGTCAATATGCAAAAGATTTAAAAAAGCATAAGAAATAATCAGGAGGAAATGTTTGAAAAGAGTGTTATTTATCATTGCGGCAATATTAATAATAGTTGTCAGTCTGGGATTTTATAAGATAAGTGATTCAAGAGAATTTCAATTCTTCGGCGTTATCATCAGCAGATTTATTACTCCAGATAAAGTAGTAGCTTTAACTTTCGATGATGGCCCCAGCAAAATATTTACAGACAGGATATTAAACATACTATCAAATGAAAATGTAAAAGCGACATTTTATTTAACCGGCAATGGTATCAAGGATGATTTTGATGATGCTAAAAAGATAGTGAAAGCCGGCCATGACATTGGAAATCATACCTATTCTCATAAAAGAATGGCGCTTAAATCATGGAATTTTGTAAAAAGTGAAATAGAAAATACAGAAAAACTGATCAGGGAGCTTGGTTATATAGGGGAAATCACATTTCGTCCCCCGCATTGTAAGAAGTTACTTATATTGCCTTATTATTTGAACAAGGTAAACAAGAAAACAATCACATGGAATTTAGAGCCGGATTCAATAGATAAGATTTCAGAAAATTCAAATGAAATGGTAAAATATGTGCTAAAGAATATCGAACCAGGGTCAATTATTTTAATGCACGTAATGTATAAAAGCAGGGAAGCATCAATTTGCGCATTACCTCAAATAATACAAAAATTGAAAAAAAGAGGGTATTCATTTTTAACAATCACAGAGCTATTGAACAAGTATTATAATTCACAGTCAAGAATTAAACAAACGGACATCAAACCATGAATGGGCTTTCGAAACATTATCACACTGCGAACGCTTATTTTCAAAGCGTCTTCGGCGAAAAGGTCCATCGCGTTTCGATTGACGCTGGATTCAGCTGCCCGAACCGGGATGGTACTAAAGGCATCGGCGGCTGTATTTACTGCAATGAAGCGGGCTCCAGGGCGCGGTATGTAGAGCCCGAGAAAAGCGTTCGGGATCAAGTTTTACAAGGCATAGACAGCTTAGGGAAGAAATTTGATGTTCGAAAGTTCATCGCCTATTTTCAGGCGTACAGCAACACTTATGCGGACGTTTCTATACTCGGAAAAATCTACTCCGAAGCGCTGGATTTTCCGGAAATTGTGGGTATCTCCATCGGAACGCGCCCGGACTGCATCAATAGCGAAAAGCTTGCGTTGATTGAAAAAATCGCCGAAGAAAAATGGGTCATGGTAGAATACGGCGCTCAGACGATGAAGAATCAAACACTTGAGCTAATCAACAGGGGCCATTCTGTGAACGAAACTATTTCGGCTATTCAAGAGACAAAGAAAAGAAAGAATATTCAGGTTCTAGCGCACCTCATTTTTGGCCTGCCGGGGGAAGATTTTTCTGACATGAAACAGTCAGTCAAAGAATTAGTCGATCTGGGAGTCGATGCTTTCAAGTTTCATCATCTCTACGTGGAAAAAAACACCGCTTTAGAAATAATGCTTAATAAAGGACAAGTCCGCCTTCTTAAATTGGAGGAATATCTGGAACTGCTCTGTGATATCATTCCTAACCTTCCTGAGAGGATTGTCCTTCATCGGCTGTTCGGCGAATGCGCGAAAGAAAATTTAATCGCGCCGATCTGGACTCTTGAAAAGAATAAAAATCTGGCTTTATTGGGCCGCTTATTAGCTGAAAAAAATATCAGGCAAGGAGGCAGTCATGCTTGAATTAACTTCCATTTATCTCGATATCAAAAACAAAGTGGAACAAAGACTGGAAGTTTTTGAGAATATCGGCGCCCATGGGACTGAGGAAGAAATCTTTACAGAACTGGTTTTCTGCCTGATGACCCCGCAGACTAAATCCAGACAGGCAGAGAAAGCGATCGGAGTACTCCGGGAAAAAAATCTGATTTTTCATGGGGATGCCGTAGATCTGTCGAAAGAACTCAATATGGTAAGATTCCGCCATCATAAAGCCAATTATATTTGTTCAGCAAGAGAGGTTTGCTCTCGGAAAGGGAAAGTAGCTTTGAAAGCAATTTTAGCAGAAATTCCCAATGTAATAGAAAAGAGGGAATGGCTGGTCAAAAAAATCAAGGGGATAGGGCTAAAAGAAGCTAGTCATTTTTTGAGAAATACTGGATTTTGGGCGGAGATAGCCATTCTGGACAGGCATATTCTCAGAAATCTGGAGAGGTATAAGATAATAGAAGCGGGCCTCTATCCCACCAGTGAAAAAAAGTATTTAGAAATTGAGGGAAAAATGAAGCGTTTTGCTCAAGAAATCAAAATCCCCCTGGCTTATCTGGACTTTGTCCTGTGGTACAAAGAAACCAATGATATATTTAAGTGATGGAATCTACATCGACTGATAAATCCTCTTCATCCAGAGAGTATCCCCTTCCACATTAGGGCTTTCACAAACGATCGCCCCGCAAATTTCATAATCCTTCAGGGCTTTGATAAATTCCCGATAACGGAAATCACTCTCCCGAAGCAGTAAATGCTTCTGCTCGCCCTTGTCGGAATAAAGAATGCCGGAAAAATGAATGTGCATGTTCTTTAAGGCTTTTTCTCCCAGCTGCTCACCAATGTAATCAAATACTTTTTCAAATTCTTCGTAGGTATTGTATTTTCCGGTGCGCGCATGGAGGTGGGCAAAATCGACGCAGGGTAATATCGCTCCGCCCAGCTCTTTAGAAAGCCTGACTATTTCCTCCAATGTCCCAAATTGAGAACCTTTTCCCATCAATTCCGGCCTTATCCAGACCTTGAGGGCTTCTTTTTCGGCTATCGAAGCAATATGCTCCATGTGCATTTTCACAGCCGAAAAGACTTCAATAGGTTTATGCCCCAGGTAATAAGCGGCATGAAAAACAACGCTGTAGCCTTGCGCGCAGTCTAACGCCCGCGCTGTATCCAGAATATACCGGTAGCTGTTTTCAATCTTTTCTTTTTCCACAGCGTAAAGATTGATGTAATAAGGCGCATGGGCTGTCAATACAAGGCCCAGCTCCTTCGCAAGTTTGCCTATTGCTTCCATTCTGTGAAAATCCGTCGGCACACCCCGCACATACTCGAGTTCCATACCATCCAGGCCCATTTCCTTAATCCTTCTCAGACCATTTTCCAGATTCTTGTTCGGCTTTGAGGAAAAGGGAATGCCCGGAGTAAGAAAACAAAGTTTATCCATAATGCCTGCCCAAAAGCTTAATATAAAAGTCCTTAGAAGGATAAAAAATATCCTGCGATTGAGCAAGGCTTTCCAATGAGAAAAAACGCGCTTCTTTAATTGCCTCCACCTTTGAAAGCACTTTGATATCGAGCAGGTCTTCCTGAGGACACTCTACTAAAAAAGAAACCTTAACAATATGCCTTTCTTCTTCCGGATTAATAAACTCATCTAAAGAAAGAAGTTCCTTCACTGCTGTAGACATAAGCCCCAATTCTTCCTGGAGTTCGCGCTTCAATGCTTCTTCCAGCTTTTCAGCGAATTCCAGATGCCCCCCTGGCAATACCCAGTAAGATTTATTTTTCTTTTGATGAAGCGCCAGTAGGATATCGCCTTCTTTATTGAAAATCACCCCTTCCACACGAAGCTGTATTCTTTTCATGCTTTCACCCCTTTAAAGACTTTTTATTATACCAGCCACATTATTTTTTAGAAAGTTTTCTAAAAGATAGTTTGTCGCTAATTTTTTTGACAATTTCCTCCCTTTTCATTAGAATACTCTATTGCTATTCGCCACTTTAGCTCAATTGGTAGAGCAGCTGATTTGTAATCAGCAGGTTAAGGGTTCAAGTCCCTTAGGTGGCTCATCTCGATTTTTCCTCAAGCGGGTGTAGTTCAGTGGTAGAGCGTCAGCTTCCCAAGCTGAATGTCGCGGGTTCAAATCCCGTCGCCCGCTCGTTTTTTGATGCTTAGGAGGATGTTATGTCTGAGTGTGTTTGTCTGCCGACATGCGTTTTTTTCAACAATCAGATGGATAAGATGCCATCCACTTCAAAAGCAATGAAAAACACTTATTGCCAGGGAAATTATTCGAGCTGCGCCAGACACATGGTTTTCATCAAGCTGAGTAAAGATGAAGTCCCAAATGATCTTTTCCCGCATCAACAGGAACGAGCGAAAGAATTTCTCAAAAATCAAAAACAATCCTAAAGCAACAAAAATAGGCTTGATATTTTTTTTACTTTATGACATACTTCTTTAACTTACGATTATTTTAAGGAGGTTTACCATGAAGAAAAGTTTCATTTTCGTGACGGTTGGGGGGATTTTGCTTTTTTTGTATTTACTGATGGGCTGTAATACCGCAGAAAGCACTAGTTCCAGCAGTTCAACAGGCGGCGGCGACGGCACTAGAACTTACGCGGGCAGCGACCCGAAGGGAGATTACATAGTCATTGACTTTGACACAGCAAACTCTCTGCTCAGGCGAATTAACTTTACTACCGGGGAAACGAACGGATGGTTTTCTTATTCTACTGTGCCGACAACCAGCTCCCTGGCAAACGGCTTTTCTATTTTGAAAAAAGCCACCATACTGTCCAACGCCGGGACAAACCAATATGTCCTCTTTTCTGAGTTTCCATCCGCGGCTTGCGTTTATCAAATGTTCATAGTTACCAATTCACAAACTTTTACCATCGGCAACCCTTGTTATGTGGTTTATCGTCAAGCGCTCGCTCAGAGTGATTTCTATGGCAAAGCGTATAACTGGATGAAATTCACTATTGATAGCACCCTTTCCAACTCAGACATGGAAGCTGGTTTTGCCTCGTTTGACAATCTGGCACAGACAGGGCAGATGTATGGGGCCGGCTACAGCAGAAAAAGGCAGACTGGCCAGCATTTGACTAATTGCGGATTTAATAATATTAATGAAAATTCCAATGTCAACGTAGACGGTTTTTCAGCAAATTCCGCGGCGGGCTCATTAGCGATGTGGACCGGTACGGTAGGAGATTGGACAAGAGCGATCAACATGACCGGCACGGCTTCCGGCGCTGTGATTCTGGATTTTGGGACCAATTGCGGCGGAGGTTCCGGATTGGCTATTCCTCAAACCACTTCAGCCGCAAACCCATCCACGTGGTGGACTACAGTGGGCGGTACTTATTTTACTCTGATATATGAATACGATAAACAAAATAATGAATCTTCGATCCAGCCGATGAAAATAGTAATTGGGAGTGGGGGAAGTGTAAAAGTATATCAATTCACCAACCATACCAGCGACTTAGCCTTTTTCGATGAGACCCTGACGATGCTTTCCAACACCACAACAAATCAGAGCCCAGCGACAAACTATACCCTGATGCAGATTATGAGCAATTATTCCGGGAATCAAAACGCGGCTTCTACTGTTGTGCAGAACGCGCATCAATGTATGGGATCTTATATGTACACGACAAATGATATAGTTCTATTTACTATGTTTGATCCTTCCGGAAGATTTATGGGTTTTACGATGTTTGACGATACCGGGTCAGATTACAAAATTCGTTTTGGCCTGGGCATCAAAGACACTGGTTATAATGACAGTTTCTAGAAAATGTGTTTTCTGAAAACGATAAGTATAGGCGGCGATAATTATCGTCGCCTATTTTTTTTCATTCAACAATTCCACAAGCGATTTTTCGCATAAGGGCAATAGCTTCTTTACGAAAAGGAAATTTTTCTTCGCGGCTATGGAAATCCGTATCATGAATCCTTTTTTTTCTTCGAAATCGAGACTGGCCGGAAAGTTCTTCCCGGTTTTCAAAATGAAGCAATTCATGAAAAATCACAAAATCCAGGACAAAACCCGGAAATGCAGCATTTTTCAAAATAGGGTGAATTCGAATTTCATTCTTCCTGAAATCATAAGTACCAAAAGTGATTTTCCGGTATTTCTTTTTCAATCTTCCCTTGCTCCACCGTATAGGGGGCAGTTTCGAAAAGCCAAAATGTTTTTCGTTCAGTTGAGCCAATCTAAGTGATAATTCTTCCATAAAATCCTTAACCTTCCTGATTACATAATAACTTCGGACAATTTAAACTCACCTCCCAACCCCCTCTCTTTCGCAAAAGAGAGGGGTGCCCGGCAGGTTGTCGCTAAATTAGCTGTTTTCAATAATCCTGATGTAACCGCGGGCTTTAGCCCG
>JAGVOW010000021.1 GCA_020052515.1 Brevinematales bacterium
TGCGGAATTAAATTAAAATGCCCCGACATTTCCGAAACTTCATTTTGTCCGCTTGATTGAGCTTTACCGGCAGGACCCATATAAGCGCACCATGAAAGAAATAGCGTTCCAAACACCAAAATTACAAAGGATTTTGCGAAAGAAACTCTTGAACTTTGTTTCATAACTCCTCCTACGACAATCATTTTCTTAACCGTTTAAGAACATGATTATAAAAACCCTTTTCCGTTTTGTCAAGAGGGTTTTTTATCTGGCATGAAGGTAGAATTTTTAAAAAGGCTAGCTCAAATAATTCGCGTTAATCTTGACATAATCGCAGGTCAGGTCACTTGTCCAGACTTCAAAATCCGCTTTGCCCAGGTTTAGATCGATGGTAAGATTAATTTCCGGAGAGATCATTTCGCCACCTGCGCGGCTTTCATTGGCTTTATTCACATCGCCGTTTTCAAAGATGACCAGGTCATTCATCAAAAGCCTTACTTTAGCAATATCAAATCTGGCCCCTGAATAGCCGACAGCGGCAAGAATCCTGCCCCAATTGGGACTTTGTCCAAAGACAGCAGTTTTGACTAAATAAGAGTCGGCTATAGCTCGGGCTATTTTTTCGGCGTCATTTTCGCTCTTCGCGTTTTTCACAGCAATATGAATCAATTTGGTAGCCCCTTCGCCGTCTTTTACCACAAGCTTTGCCAATCCCAGGCAAACTTTCGCGAGGACTTCTTTGAAGATAGAAAAGGTTTCACTGTCCTCAGTGATTTCGGTATTTCCGGCCATTCCATTTGATAATAGAAAAACACTGTCATTCGTGCTGGTGTCATTGTCCACGCTGATGCGGTTAAAAGTAGTATCTACAGCATCTTTTAGCGCGGATTGCAGGGCGGATTTTGAAATCAAAGCATCAGTGGTAATGAAAACCAGCATAGTCGCATGCGGGGTACTCATATCCGGTTTGATCATGCCGGCGCCTTTCGCTGAACCGCCGACGCGGACAGTCTTTCCATCTATTTTGAATTCATAGGCCACGTTTTTCGGTTTTTTATCGGTAGTCATAATGGCATGAGAAAAATTCTTGATATCGCTTTCCGATTTGACCATTTTGCAGATTTTTTCAATGCCGTAAGTTACCCGGTCCATCGGAAGTTTTCTGCCGATTACGCCGGTGGAAGCAACCATAACGGAATCTTCCGGCAATGAGAGAAACTGCTCTGTCAGGCGCGCCATTTCCAGGACGTTTTCATCGCCTGTTTTTCCCGTGAGGCAATTCGCGTTTCCGCTATTAACCAGAACGGCGGAGATCTTGTTTTCAATTCTCGCGAGATCAAACATGACCGGCGCGGCTTTAACCTGATTATTAGTAAAACTGCAGGCCGTTTCGCAGGGTTTTTGAGAATAGACAATCCCCAAATCCTTGTACCCGCCGTCTTTTAATCCGCAGGATATGCCTGTGGCCCTAAAACCTTTTGCTTCAGTAACGCCGCCTTCCAGCGGCTCTAATTTCAGTTCCATAAATTTCTCCTAACCCCGGAAAGGGTATTGTCAAAATTTTTGACATTACCTCAACCCTTCTGTCTCTTCTATTCCAAACATCACATTCATATTCTGAACCGCCTGCCCCGCGGCGCCTTTTACCAGATTGTCAATGAGTGAAACCACGATCAGATTTTGAGTCTCTTCATCATAGACCGCGCTCATGAAAACATTATTGGTGTGAGCGACCCACTTCAATTGAGGAAGGTCTTTTCTATAAATTCGGATAAACGGTTCACCCTGATAAAATTGCTCCCATTCATCCAGAACCTGACCGGCGATATTTTCCTTCGAAGGAATATAGATGGTACTGAAAATGCCCCTGTCAACCGGAAGGACATGGGGGGTAAAAGCCGCTGTTACTTTTCCCTCAAAAGCGGAAGAAAGCTCCTGGTTGATTTCCGGTTTGTGCCGATGGCCGGCTATCCCGTAAGCGTAAAAATTTTCATTCATCTCGATAAAAAGCCCGGGAATGTCTGCCTTCCTTCCCCTTCCCGAAAACCCTGATTTCGCGTCAATAATAATGTGATCCGGAGCGATGATCTTCGATTTCAACAGAGGAATAAGCGGTAATAATGCGGATGTCGGGTAACAGCCGGGATTGGCTATCAAGTTTGCCTTTTTTATTTCCTCACGGTAAATCTCGGTGAGGCCGTAAACCGCTTTTGAAACCAGCTCAGCGGAATGGTGTTTAAATTTATAAACCTTCTCAAAAAGAGGAATGCTTCTCAGCCGGAAGGCCGCGCTCAAATCAATTACTTTGATGCCCTTGTTTAAAAACTTCGGCGCGGCAAGGGCGGAAGCCTCATGCGGAAGGGCGAGAAAGACTGCGTCCACATTTTGATAAATGGATTCCTCTTCCATGGAAACATAAGTGAAGTCTTGATAATCCACCAGAGAAGGATCGAAATCGCCTACTTTTACATTTTTGTGAGACTCCGATGTCAAAAAGACAACCTCCGTCTGAGAATGCCTTTTTAGAATTTTTAATAGCTCCATTCCGGCGTAGCCGCTCGCCCCACAGACACCTACCCGCATTTTCTTCATTCTTTCTCTTCTCCTGAAACCTCTTCTTTCTTTTCCGCAATGGGAATCACTGTCAGCGCGGGATTTTCAGCGAGTTTTTTCCTGACTTCATCTTCTATTTTCTGAGCAAAGGGCGGCTTATCCTGCATTTCTCTCACCACATTATCCCTTCCCTGAGAAATTCTTTCTTCGCCATGGTAATACCAGGTGCCTTTTCTCTGTAGAGCTCCGCAAGCGATCGCCGCGTCCACGAGACACCCCAGCTTGGAAATGCCCTTTCCAAAAATAATATCAAACTCCGCCTGTTTAAAGGGAGCGGCCATTTTGTTCTTCACCACTTTTGTCCGTACACGGTTGCCGTATTGATCATCGCCTTTTTTCAATGTTTCGATCTTACGGATTTCAATTCTGACGGATGAGTAAAATTTGAGCGCCATACCGCCCGTCGTTGTTTCAGGGTTGCCGTGGAAAACACCGATTTTCATACGAATCTGGTTAATAAATATCAAGGCTGTTTTAGTTTTACTGATAACGGCGGTCAATTTGCGGAGAGCCTGCGACATCAGTCTGGCCTGCATTCCCATTACTGCGTCACCCATGTTGCCGTCAATCTCGGATTTTGGGACCAAAGCGGCAACCGAATCCACCACAATCAAATCCACTGCGCCGCTTCTCACAAGGCTTTCCACTATTTCGAGGGCCTGCTCACCTGTATCCGGCTGAGAAATCAAAAGATTTTTCACATCAATCCCCAATTTCTCTGCGTAAACCGGGTCTAACGCATGCTCCGCGTCGATGAAAGCGCATGTACCGCCCGCTTTCTGCGCTTCCGCGATAATGCTGAGCGTCAGGGTTGTTTTTCCGGAAGATTCGGGCCCATATATTTCGGTGACACGCCCGTAAGGAATGCCTCCAATGCCCAGAGCCCAATCCAGAGTCAAAGCGCCGGTAGGGATCACCGGTTCATCAGAGGCTTTAGGTTTATCCCCCAGCCTCATAATGGAACCCTTTCCATATTCTTTTTCAATTTGAGCCATCGCGATCTGCAAGGCCTTTTCTTTTTCCTTATCTAATAACTCTGCCATAATTTATCCCCTCTCAAAAATTTTTATTGTAAAGATGTCAAAGGCAAATGTGCCGAAGGTTGAGCATCGTACGGAGCCGCAGTGAGAACGGAGCGCAAGCGCTAACCCGCTGTTGTGCGATGGTGCAGATTTGGTAATTAACACTACTTGTTATAATTTATTCTAAAACTATTCAGCTACTACCTTGATAGCATTTATAAATACTATCTGCTTTTTCTTTCTTACCATTCGAAGCAGTTGAGAAATCATAATATAGCCCTGTTCCATCTGGTTCGATTATAAACGAATAGTTTCCACCATTTGACCCCCAATCCCAGCGATGGTTTAAACCGGCTCTTTGATAGTGTGTATATTCTCCAGAATTTCCGCCATCGTAAAGAATAAATCCAATATTTTTAAACTTTTTTCCACCAAAGTAACCGATTTCCAGCAATATTGATTTTTCTGTCGAATAGTCATAACAGTTCCATGAGATGAATCCTCCGACATCTTTTTCAGAAACTTTTTTATCATTAAGAATAATTGATCTTGGACCTGATTGGGGAGGTGATTCAGGGCGTGATGTTAGTGAATTACATGAAATCAGTGAAATAAATAGTAATAAACTAATCAAATACCTGATTTTTTTATTCATGTTAACCTCCACTTTCTGAAGATATAATTAAAATATAAAAATATCTGCACTTTCGCCTAACGGCCGCGGACAGACGCTGGCAGTCTAACCCACTGCGGTTTTCTTCCACGTTCTTCATTCCCGCAGTCTTTTCTTACTGCTGGCGTTTGTCCGCTGTTGTACGCCGTGTTCGCGACTGTCGGATTTTATAGACTTCCAATTTTTACCAACTCTGCTTGCCATATCATTTATTTTATTTATCATCTCATTGATAGATAAATCTTTCACTTCATTGTATATTTCATCTTTCCAATTCCAAACTTTTATTAATGAATTTGATTCCTTAAAAATCTTTATCATCAAGAACCTCCAATGGGGATAGTAATCTTAGAGGATAATTATATCCCATCTTTAAATTTTCAATAATTATTTTATGTTCTTTGTTCACATTTGCCAAGTGTTTAAAATTCCAGGATAATAAAATATCCATTTCATAGTATGTTGCATAACTGATATGAAGTGCATCTTCAACTTTCTTTACTGGGATAACACCGTTGCCAATATAAATTTCAGCAATATTATTCAGTTCATCAAATTTATTCAATTTAATAATTCCAAATCTTTTAGAAATTTCAAGCATTCTTTTTCTAGAAACCGGATCTTTATCTTTATTAATTTCTAATAAAACAATGTCAGAAATATATAAGTTATAATTCTCTGAATAGTTTTCAAAAAAATCAATGGTAATGTTTTTAAACTCAGGAGAATCATCTGCAAAATAAAAACTTATAACGCTTGTGTCTAAATATATTTTTAATCTATTCATGATAAAATTATAAATCTTTTATTTTATAAAATCACTTTTTTAAATAGATTATTTTTTTAAAAACGTCGCGAACATGGCGTCCGTAAAAGTCTCAACCTTCTTAATCCTGTTATGCCCTGCCATCAGAGCGCACAAAATTCCCGTAATAATTTGCCCGAATGAAAATTTCTGGTTACAATATTCCCGCGCTGGAATATTTTTTTTGAGCATTTGATTCAACCCAATCTTTTCCAGAAATACCAGCACGGGATAAATCCCGCTCGCGTTGCTCAAATCCTGCGCCGTGAAACCCACTTTGATATTTTTCATCCCTCACCAGTTTGCCGGTCAAGCCGCGGTAATCTCACAAACTGGTGAGGGAGTGCTCCTCCTGTTGTTTTGTATCACAATATATTATAGCAGATTGGAGTCCCATTTGGCAATTTTACTCTGGTAATTTAGGTGGTATTATTAAGAAGCTTTTCTTAAAAGTTTAATATCTGGTTTAATATGACTAATACCAATCATTCCATCAATGGATAAATCTTCATCTATATCAGGCCAATGAATTCCATAACCGGAAGGAGATATTTGATAATTCTGCTTGGTCTTTAAATCCGCATTAAATAATTTTTTCGATTCTTTTTTCAAATCTATTTTATAATTCTCTCCATCAATCGCAATTTCCATATAGGAATCGAAAAATTTAATTTTTCCAATTTTATGAATCGGCTTCATTTCCGTCCCCCTTTTTGTATTTCTTCCATTCAGATACAATATAATCAAAATTTTCAAATATAATTTTTCTTAATTGCCTTCTATCTGATGGTGATAAATTATATTCATATTCTGTTATAATATCAAAATTAACAGTATCAATCCAATATTTACTTTCCTTCTCGGCTTTTTGACAATGGATATGAATTGGCTCATTATTTTCATTTGAATAAAAAAAGAATCTCCAACCGAAAAGCAATAATATTGTTGGCATAAAGCCCTCTTTTCCCCTCTTTTTTGCATGAAAGGGGGATGAGTTTTCATTCAGCAATATTATACACCCATTTTAAAAATAGGGGAAAATTTCGCAAATTTTTAAAAACACAGTTTTTAAAAAACTGACAAAAGAATAAATTTGCTTTATAATATTTCAGTTTTAGGGAGCTTTTATGCCGAAGAGGACAGATATCCACAAAATTATGATCATCGGGGCCGGCCCAATCGTGATTGGCCAGGCCTGCGAGTTTGATTATTCGGGGACACAGGCCTGCAGGGCGCTGAAAGAAGAAGGATATGAGATTATACTCATCAATTCCAATCCGGCCACTATTATGACCGACCCGGAAATCGCCGACAAGACCTATATTGAACCCATCACACTGGAATATTTAGAAAAAATTATTGAGAAAGAGCGGCCGGACGCGCTTCTACCGACTCTGGGCGGCCAGACCGCGCTGAACGCGGCGATTGAGCTTTATGAGAAAGGGGTGCTGAAAAAGTACAATGTGGAAATGATCGGCGCGAATTATGAGGCGATAAAAAAAGGCGAGGACCGGGGGGAATTTAATAAAGCGATGGCCAAAATCGGCTTGAAAGTTCCGGAAAGCTTTGTTGTGCATTCTTTAGAAGAAGCCCTTGATTGTGTGGATCAGCTGGGTTTTCCCAATATTGTCCGCCCCGCTTTTACATTGGGAGGCACCGGCGGCGGGATAGCCTATAACCTGGAAGAGTTCAAAGCGATTGTCAAAAGGGGCCTGGATGCGAGCATTAAGAGCGAAGTCCAGATAGACAAATCCCTCATCGGCTGGAAAGAGTTTGAATTGGAAGTCATGCGGGATAAAAAGGACAATGTGGTGATTGTCTGCTCCATTGAAAATTTTGATCCGATGGGAGTGCACACGGGAGACTCTATCACCGTTGCGCCTGCTCAGACATTGACAGACAAGGAATACCAGCGCCTTCGGGACTATTCCATCGCTATTATCCGCGAGATTGGCGTGGACACAGGCGGTTCGAATATTCAATTCGCGGTCAATCCGAAGAATGGCGATGTGGTGGTGATCGAGATGAACCCTCGTGTTTCCAGAAGCTCGGCCCTTGCTTCCAAGGCGACAGGCTTTCCCATCGCGAAATTCGCGGCAAAACTGTCCGTGGGCTATACACTGGATGAAATTCCTAATGATATTACCAAAGAAACACCGGCTTCTTTTGAGCCGACATTGGATTATGTGGTGATCAAAATTCCACGGTTTAATTTTGAGAAGTTTAAAGAAACAAAGCCTATTCTTGGAACCCAGATGAAGTCGGTTGGGGAAATCATGTCTATCGGCAGGACTTTCAAGGAAGCTATTCAGAAGGGATTCCGCTCGCTGGAAAATAAATACAGCGGCTGGAATGAAATCCTTTACGGCAAATCGAAGCTTCCGGCCGCGAAGAAGAAGAAAATCATTTCGGAAAAATTGACCATTCCCAATCCGGAAAGAGCGCTTTATATCAAGGACGCTTTAAGGCTGGGTTTTACAATCGAGAAAATTTTCGCGCTTTCCAATATTGATAAATGGTTTATCTACAATATGAAAGAAATCCTGGATATGGAAAATAAGATTCAAGGCAGGTATCTTTCGAGTATAGACGCTGAAGAAATGAAATGGATAAAGCAGTATGGTTTTTCGGACAAGCAAGTCGGCGAGCTTTGCGTGCCTTCTGTGGAAGAAAATGAAGTCAGGAAATTTCGAAAATCCCTGGGCGTGGAGCCGACTTACAAGCTGGTGGATACTTGCGCGGCGGAATTTCAGGCAAAAACCCCTTATTTTTATTCCACTTATGAGGATGAAGATGAGGCCTTCCCGACGAAGAACAAAAAAGTTATGATTCTTGGAAGCGGGCCTAACCGGATCGGCCAGGGCATTGAGTTTGATTACGCTTGTGTGCATTGTTCCTTCGCGCTTCGGGAAGAGGGGTTCGAAACCATTATGGTCAACTCCAATCCGGAAACGGTCTCTACAGACTACGACGTCTCGAACAAGCTTTATTTTGAGCCGCTTACTTTTGAGGATGTGATGAATATTTACGAAAAGGAAAAACCTATGGGCGTAGTCCTTCAATTCGGCGGCCAGACGCCTTTGAAATTGGCGCTGCCTCTGGCCGAAGCTGGAGTTCCTATCCTTGGCACTTCGCCGGAAGCAATAGATATTGCCGAAGACCGCGACCGTTTTCGGGAATTAATTGAAAAGCTGGGGTTTAAACAGCCGCCTTCCTCGACGGCTACAAATATTAAAGACGCGCTTAAAATCGCTGATAGAATCGGCTATCCCATTTTAGCCCGTCCTTCTTATGTCCTGGGCGGCAGGGCGATGCTCATTGTCTATAGTCAGGAAGAATTGGAACAATACATGCTGGATGAGGCGGAGTTGATCAAGGACGGCCCTGTTCTCATTGATAAATTTTTGGAAGACGCGCAGGAAATGGATGTAGACGCTGTAGGCGATGGGTATGATGTGGTAGTGGCGGGCATTATGCAGCACATTGAACAAGCTGGGATTCATTCCGGCGACAGCGCGATGGTCCTTCCGCCGATCAGCATTGAGAAGGAAATGCTTTTAAAAATAGAGGAACAGTCTGTGGCAGTAGGAAAAGCGCTTCAGGTCAAGGGCCTTATGAATATTCAATTTGCCATCAAGGATGGAGAGCTTTACTTTATTGAAGTAAATCCGCGCGCTTCCAGAACGGTCCCTTTTGTCAGCAAAGCGACCGGAGTGCAATGGGCAAAGATCGCGTCTCGGGTTGTGGCAGGGCATAGTTTGAAAGATTTAGGCATAAAGGGCTACAAGGCTCCTTCCTATATTTCCGTAAAAGAAGTCGTGATTCCGTTCAATAAATTCCCCGATGTAGACGCTGTGCTCGGGCCGGAAATGAAATCGACAGGGGAAGTCATGGGTATAGATAAAACATTCGGTGGAGCGTTTTTGAAATCTCAAATCGCGGCCGGCCTGGTGTTACCGAAAAAAGGCAATCTATTGGTTACTGTTAATGAAAAAGATAAGCCCAAGGTTTTGGAACCAATCCGAAAGTTAATCAAAATGGGTTACAATGTCCTGGCGACAGCGGGCACGTGCCAGTTTTTGAAGGCGAATGGCATCAAAGCGGATTCACTATTCAAACTGGGAGAAGGTAAACCGGATATTATCGACGAAATGAAAAACGGTAAGATTCAGCTTATCTTTAATACCCCTAAGGGCCAGCAAGCCCATGTAGATGATGCGTATATCCGCAAGACGGCGACAACGCTTCGTGTTCCTTTGTTTACAACGCCCCAGGCGTTTTACGCGGTGGCAGAAGCACTGGAATATTTGGGCCACGAAGAGTTAACTGTGCAATCCCTTCAGGAATATTATAGGTAGCGCCTCATACCTGAAACCTTAATAAATAAGACATTTAATTATCGTCCTATACGCATTATAATAAACTGAGTGTAGAGCTTATTTCTCTAAAAGAAAATCCTTTTATTGGAGGCGTTATGAATAGAGTATTATCCTTTTTTATGATGGCTATTTTTGTTTTTCTTATGCTTTCCTGCGGCAACAAACAATTTTCCGAGAAAAAGAGGGCCATGGCCAATCTGAAAGAAGAAGCCTCAGAAGCCTATATAGCCGATGAGCCGGCTAAATCCCTGAACGCCGAGAGCAAGGTTGGGGGAAGTAAGAAAGACCTTTCTTTTGTATTTTTAAGCCCCTATCCGGTCGCTAAAGACCGTTATCTGGAATTTATGGTGGAGCTTCAGTACGATACAAAAAACTTTGAGCTGTCCCGGAAAGACTTGTTGGACATTGTTTCTCAAAACGGCTTTCTCAATTATTCTTCCGCGGCCTATGAAAATCTGCGCTATCGAATGACCGCGCAGGCTAATATTAAAGCAAGCGAACTGTATAATGTTATCAAGCTTCTCGATAAACTGGGAAGTTTAAAAGTGGAAAACACTTCTGTAATTGACCACACCCGGGATATGGCCTGGAACCAGAGAAAGGTCAAAAGAGAACAAACCAGAATGGATCGGATTAATAAAGCGATGGCGCAGGTACCGCCTCAGAATAAAACCTGGAAAGAAAAAGAAGACGCTTTAGAAAAGAGCGAAGACTCCCTGGATCAGTCTCAGCATGAAGAATGGAATATTCAGGATCTGGTCGCCTGGGCAAAAGTAACCATAACGCTTTATGGCCCTCTGGACAGCGAGCCGATTTCTATTCCCTCATTCAATAATGCGCTTGCCCTTTTGATCAATGGATTTTTCAAGCTATTGTATCTTTTGATTATTCTTCTGCCTTTTGCTCTTGTTGGCCTTTTTATATGGTGGCAGAGAAAGAGAATCGGCGGCTGGTTTAAGAAAAAGTAAGATTCACGCGGCTTTTAAAGGTTTTTCTTTATAAAGGGTGTCTGGATCAATATCCGCCCCGTTTGGCCAGGATATTGTAAAGCCATCGACAAAAAACTTTTTAAAATATTCTTTGTCTTTTAAAGGCTCGAATATTCCTCCATCCAACCATGCGCTAAAATCAATGGTCTTTTTAATACCATTATCAAACTCAATTTCTATATTATAATCTCCGCAATACTCCGCATGGACAACAACCGGCATATAATCCATATTTCCTCCTATGAGAAAAATTGCCAAGCAATTTTTCGGCTATTTTCAAACCTCTTACTAATGCAATAATCCAATTCCGTGAAGCAGTTTACTGCGCAGGAATTGCGATCGGTTTATCATACCATCTCCTAATCCAAAGGCTCAATTTTCTTAAATTCTTTTTTTTCTCTTCCAAGAATCCAGTCTTCATTTAATTCATTGTTATGAGTACCAGCCCATTCTTTTATCAATCTCAATACTGTTTTTGATCGGATATTCCCTCTCAGCATATTTCCATTAAAATCAAATTGCCCTTTCTGGCCCTGATAAAAAGCATGAAAATGCGGACCTTCTTCCTCTTTATAAAACATCCTAATAATAATACCAAAAAACATTGAAATATAAGGCATTTTCATTTTTCTCCAATTTACTAATTTTAATAAAATAATTATAAAAAGTCAAAAGTAAATGGACTCTCTTTAAACCTTCATTCGCTTCAGCGAAAGCGAGTTGCTCAAAACGGAACGAAGCTGAATCTATAAGTCAAACCTCCAGACATCCATTCCATTTGCGTATTCCAGGATGCCTTTTCCATCATCGGTAATGTTTATTGGCCCTCCCATATTTGGAAAATCAAGTGCTTTTGACCAGGTTATCCCTGAATCATAGCTTGCGTAAATACCTGCCCCAGGAATACGGAAAGCGCCGCCCCATGAGCAAGTACTTAAAAATACGCGGGCAGGATTTGTCGGATCTACTACAACTTTACTGCAGGGCATTTGCCATGAATAGGTATCATTTAAGGGACGAACATTTACAGGAATAGTAAAAGGAACAATCCAGGCAGGAGTTTGTTGGGTGCTTATATTCGTTGAGACTGCAACACCTCTATGCCCTGAAATATACAATATCCTATTGCCCGGCGTTCCCCCTATGGTCGCGCCGCCATAAATAGTCCCGGTTGAAGCTGATGGATAGGATAGTTGGATCCAGCTGCCGCCGCCATTAGTACTTTTATATACCGAGTGATCAGACGTATTGTCTAGAGCCAGATAGAGATTATTATTATCGGGATCAATTGCTAAGTTTTGCCCATTAAAACGAGGATTCGCGGGAAGATTGCCGCTTATATTTGACCATGAAGTCCCGGCATTCGCCGATTGATAAATGCCAAATCCATCAAAAATCGCGTAAAGCGTATTATTAGAGCTGTAATTTGCGCCAAGCAACACTTGCCTGCAGGCGCCATTGATCGTCGTATCTGAATGAGGGATTGAAGGAAGGCCGGCCGTCAGGCGAGTCCATGTCGTGCCATCATCTATACTTTTAAACAGGCCTCCCGGCCCCTTTGCATGATCCACATAATTGCAGCCAAAATAAATCGTAGGGGGTGTAGTATCCACAATCTCCAGAGTCATTCCATGTTCCCAATTAGCGCTGTTATTAGCAATAATGGTTGTCAGCATAGAAGTCCATGTCAGCCCCCAATCGCTGCTTTTCATTAAAGATGTATCGCATCCAGCCGCGTATATTCTCTGGCCATGATTCAAACTGACGATCTTTCCATAACTTACACCACCGCAAGTAGTTATAAGTCCCTTATAAATCATTTTCCAGCTGGTTGTTTGAGCTGTAGAGTTGTATATATATCGCTTTAATCCCCAATCATCCGTTCCAAAAGCAAGATTTGGATCCTGCCAGTTGATAGCGAGATCTGTTGATGAACCATAAGTCCTTCCAAAAGCATAAGGAGCCACAACAGGGTCTTTGTAAGGATAGCTTGAATCGTAATCCGCTACAGTGCCTTTGGCTAAAAACACATGCCAGCTTGCCCCACCGTTAGTTGTTTCATAAAGGTTGCATCGTGACCAATTATTAGGAGTGCCATTAACATTCCTGACACTCGCAAATGCCGCTAAAAGGCGATTATGATTAACAGGGTCCATTACCAGCATTCCATACAGCTTTGACTCATGGTCATTTGAATTATAAAGCCCACTGTAAGGGTTAAGATCGATGCTGTCTGGATAAGTTCCATTGCAGGCTGACCAGGAAAGACCGCAGTTCGTGGTTTTGTAAATCCCATGCGTACGGGTTCGAACATAGAAAACACTGGTATTTACAGGATCGATACACAAGTCATATAGGTCTTTCGATGTCTCCGTATTATTTAAAACCGGTTCATCCGGTAAACCGTTAGTTAATTGCGTCCAGGTAGCGCCGCTATCTGTACTTTTGAAAAAACCAATGGCTCCTGACACGTAAATATTCGTTTTAGCATTAGGGTCGATGATAATAGTCCTGATTGGACCCGCAAATAGATTGTTGCCCGGTTTATTCCAGGTAGAGCCGCCATCCGCGCTTTTAAAAACATGGCAGCTGTGATAATCGCTTGAAGAGGAAGAATCACCGCCGTCTTCCCCTGCCACATAAATTGTATGAGGAGCCGTTGAAGTGTCAATAGCGATTGTACGTTTTTTTTTAGATTCGCACTTCCAGCTGGTTATCAGGGGATAACTTGCTGTACTGTTTGCAACAGTTTGAGCGGTAAGCAGTGTCCAATTAGCCCCATCATCAACGCTTTTTTCTATGGAATTACCCGATTGAGCATAGAGAGTATAGTCTACCGGGTCAATAGCAAGATCAAAAACATTCTGTCCATGGAAAGTCCGTGATAAATAGGACCATGTTTCTCCCCCATCGCTGCTTTTAAAAATTCCGCCCATATCATTCGCGGAATAAAGAATGCTGGCATTAGCCGGATGATAAATAACCTTTGTCATCCAACCGCCGCCGCCCCACCCGATAGATCCAGTCCTGGCAGCATTTCCTGAAACGCTGGAACTGCTATTATTAATATTGTTATCATCAACTCCTTTGTGGCAGCTTATTAATAATAAAGCCACCAAAAGCACTGTTAATAACGTAAATTTTCTGCTCATATAAACCTCCCCGGAAATTACGAAGAAGCAACCTCTTGTTGACATGCATTTTTAATGCCAGAATACAATGTAAGCCTATTTTATTGCTAATAAAGCAAATAGAAAGAAGGAATATGGATTTTAAATGCATTCCGCACTAATATGCACTGTGCAAACTACGCCTTCATCCGCTTGAGCGAAAGCGAGTTGCTCACTACCGACACGGAGCTGAATGCCATCGCGCCGCCAGCGATAATGGGATTTAAAAAACCGAGCGCCGCGAAGGGAATGCCGATGACGTTATAAAAGAAGGCCCAGAAAAGGTTCTGCTTGATTTTCGCCATGGTTTTTTTAGAAAGCCGGATAGCGGAAGCAACGCTTTTTAAATCGCCTTTAATCAAAGTGATGTCGGAAGTTTCCATGGCGATGTCCGTTCCCGTGCCGATCGCAATGCCTATATCAGCAATCGCTAATGCCGGCGCGTCATTGATGCCATCCCCAACCATTGCCACAATTTTGCCCTGGGATTTAAGTTTTTTAACTTCTTCCGCTTTATGATCGGGCAGCACTTCGGCAAAAATCTTCTCAATGCCGGCTTCTCTCCCGATCGCTTCCGCGGTTCTTTTGTTATCACCGGTGATCATAATCACTTCCAGGCCCATTTTTTTAAACTCCGCGATTGCTTCGCGGGAAGTTTCCTTGATGGTATCCGCTACTGCCAGAATGCCGGCGATTTCATTATTTGCCGCGAGAATGATCACTGTCTTACCCTGGCTTTCCAGCTTTTCAATCTGTATAATAGCTGAATGATAAGAAATCCTATTTTCTTCCATCCATTTTTTTGTACCAATTACAATGGATTTTCCATCTATCAATGCTTTCAATCCCTTTCCCGGAAACGCCTCAAAAATTTCCGGGTCAGCAATATCAAACTTTTCCTTTGCCGCTTTGTAAATAGCCTGCGCCAGCGGATGCTCCGATTTTTTCTCGGCAATGCCCGCTATTTTTAATAGCATGTTTTCATCCATACCGTTCAGCGGAACAATGTCCGTCAATTCGGGTTTGCCCTTTGTGATAGTACCGGTTTTGTCCAGGACAATAGTATTGATTTGATAAGCCTTTTCCAGGCTTTCCCCATTTTTAATGAGAATACCCTTCTGCGCTCCCTTTCCTGTTCCTACCATGATAGCAGTAGGCGTGGCAAGGCCTAATGCGCAAGGGCAGGCAATGACTAATACTGACACCGCGCTCACCAGCGCTTTTGTCAAATCGCCAAAGCCGATCAGCCAGATGAGAAAAGTCAGAACTGCGATACCCAATACAGCCGGCACAAAAATCCCCGCGACTTTATCGGCGAAGTGCTGGACAGGCGCTTTTGAGCCCTGAGCCTCTTCCACTATTTTGATAATCTGCGATAAAACTGTGTCTTTACCAATTTTTGATGCCTTGAAATAAAAAGCTCCGTATTGATTGATCGTTCCGCCGATCACTTCACTCCCCAGCTTCTTTTCCACGGGAATGCTTTCTCCGGTGAGCATGCTCTCATCCACGGTAGAATTTCCTTCGGTAATCTTGCCATCCACAGGGATTTTTTCGCCCGGCCGGACTAAAACGATATCCCCGACTACCACATCTTCTATCAGAATATCCAATTCTGCTCCATTTCTTAACACTCGAGCCGTCTTTGCCTGCAATCCGACAAGTTTTTTGATAGCCTCCGAAGTCTTCCCTTTAGCCCTTGTTTCCAAATATTTACCCAGAAGGATCAGGGTAATAATAATGGCGCTTGCCTCAAAATAGAGATTCTCTTTGTTTCCGCCAAAAAAAGCATTGTAAATACTGAAGAAATAAGCCGCGCTCGTCCCCATAGCCACCAGCACATCCATCCCTGGGCTCAAGGATTTGATATTGTGATAGCTATTTCTATAGAAACGGAACCCAATAATAAATTGTACCGGCGTAGCCAGACCTAATTGCAAATAGGGATTGTGAAGAATGCCCGCGTCGATCTTAAAAAACATTAAAATCATTGCCAGAAAGAGAGGAAAGGAGAGAACTGCCGAAGAAATAAAAAGCATCCCCATTTTACGAAGCTCTTTTTCCCGGACCTGCTTTTCAATTTCCGGAGAAATTTTTTCTATCACTTCCGCTTTATAACCCGCCTCATGAATAGCTTTTACAACCCTGGCCGGTTTTATCATGTCTGGATCATATTCTACAAAGGCTTTTTCAGAAGCCAGATTGACCGCCGCTTTGTAAATGCCGGGAAGACCGCCGACTTTTTTTTCAATCCGCGCGCTGCAGGAAGCGCAGGTCATACCGCTGATTCTCAATTCTAAAGTATTTCCCTTTGCCGTAATAATTTTTTCCATTAATTGCCTCCTCCACAGCAAGCCCTTCCGGAAATATTATTCCCGCTTATTTGCCCTTCTTTTTTATCAAAGATTTTAGTAATATCCGGTACCACCTGAATAGAGCTTTTGATCATTCCCATCCAGCAGGAATAACCGATTGTTCCATCTTCCTGCGGGGTAAACTCGATGATGTTGTCTCCTGCAATGAGCTTTTTTTCAATATTGTATTTTGGAACAACAATCGTGCCATTGCATCCATTGAGATTTTTTTCATCTGCATGGACAATCCACTTTACGGGAATTCCCTTTTGAACGGTGATCGGCTCATAACTATTCGGCCCCACTTCCATTCTCACTACCTGTTCATTCCCGGCGATCTGCGCGACTCGAACGCTGGAATTGCCGATTAAAGAAGGCTTCCCGAAAAGGGACAAACCCCTATTCACCAAAATCAATCCCAGCACAATGACCAACACACCGCTTGCTTTAAACATACTATTGGTAAACTTTTTGCTCAAAATGGAGCTCGCGGCCCCTAAGCCAAATTGAAGCGGCACTGTTCCCAGGCTGAAGAAAAACATGGAAAGCGCTCCCGAAAAGAAACTTCCCGTCCCCAGGGCGTAAAGCTGCATGGTTTGAAGCGGGCCGCAGGGCATCAGCCCAGATAGAAGGCCTACTAAGAATGGGCCATAGCGCGATCGATTTTCCATTATTTTATTACCGAAAAATCTGGGCATCCGAATATTCAATTTTGAAAGAAAAGGAAAGAGCCCCGCCATATTAAGCCCCATCACAATCATCAAAATTCCGGCGATAAAGACGACAGCGCTTTTGCCAATATTAGAGAAATGAAAAAGCGATCCCGCCGCTCCAATAAATCCCCCAATTACCGTATAAGAAACAACCCGACCCGAATTATAAAGGAAGGAGGGTAAAAAACCCGAAAATTTGTTCTGATTTGCTTCGCCAGTTTTAGAAATACATTGAGAAAGATTGATCCCGCCGCACATCGCAACGCAGTGTAGAGAAGTAAAAAGCCCTACCACAAAAAGAATCCCATATCCCATAGACTGATTCACAGCCGGAATAAAATTAAACCCAATTGTATTCTGAATAATGAAATAAAGCGCGAACACAACAATACCAAATCCTACGATTTGAGTTACGGTATTTTTCACCTCCGGTTTTTTGTTCTGCGCCTTTTCCTGATTTACGACCTGATAGTCCAATTTCTCTATTGCTTCAATTATTTTTCTCTCAGAAATCAATGTCTCATTAAATCCGACTTTTACTTGTGAAGAAGCGGTAGAAGCTTTGACAGACTCTACTCCCTTCATCTTTTTCAAAGTATTTTCTATTAATAGCTCGCAATTCGCGCAGTGCATTCCCTTTACCTCAAAGATTCTTTCCATAAACCGCCTCCTTTATTTCAACATTCTGCCAATTGTCACCAGAAACTCTTCAAAAACTTCATACTTTCCATCTTTAAGCTGGTCTATCACACAACCTTTAACATGGGCCTCAAAGAGAGTTTTTCTTACTCCATCCAGGGCAGCCTCCACGGAGCGGATTTGATCGAGAATATCATCGCAATAAACATCTTCCGCTACCATTTTTGTAATTCCCCGGATTTGCCCCTCAATTCGATTCAGCCGCGAAACGACATCTTTTTTAAATTTTTCTGAATGGTGCGCCTTTCTCGGTTCTCCCTCATGGTGATGCGTGTGATCTGTCATAACAAAATCCTCCAAATATAGCATACCCCTCTACCCTATTATAGTCAAAAACTAATTAAAAGTCAAGAGATTTTTACTAAATGAAGTTTAATACAAAAGAAATCTTTGATTTGAAGAAGGGGCGCTTTCCCAATAAAAAGACAAGCCTATTACCCATTCAAACGAATCTCCACTCAAATCAAACAAAACCGGGTTTAAATATGGCATATAAAAATAAAATTTCACCGTAAGCAGCAAAGCTAATTTTACTATAAAATCAATAAACAGCGAACTTACGCGTCTCTTCGGGTAGATTTTCCCAGTAGAAGTTGAGCCCTAAAACCCACCAAACATAATAATCCCGGTTTATATACGGAGAAATGTTCCAGCCAAGCTCAATAAATGGGTTTAAAGTAAAATTTTGATTGAAAGTAAATGAGGCCTCAAGCCTTGAACTGATTTGAGTAGGCAATATATCTAAGAGAGCGTATAGGGGATAAATAAATATATTCCTAAAAAAATCATAAGTCCCTGCTTTCATAAACCCTGCGGCATGAGCATAGACAGCCGTAACTTTAAAACTTTGCTCCAGGAAAGTGAAGGGATGACTAACTTCAAACAGCCAGTATGCCCCAGCCTGGTAAGGAGTTAGATCAAAATAGATTTCAAACGCCGGCCGCAAAAAAATATTCGGAAGCCGCAGCTGCGTGAAGATTTCCGACGTTAAGGCCCCGGGCTTTGTGATGTGCCAGTATATATTTTCATACAAAGTCCCTCCAAAAACCAATTCCAGCCACCTTTCCTGAAAGAAAAACCAGTCTCCGAACAATCTCCATCTCAATTGGTCCGTCATTTCCGTATAGGAAATTGGACCTCTTCCCAGAAGTGAAAAATTTCCTTCCAGCTGAGCTGTTAAGCTCAACGAAGTAAATTTGACTTCTATGACCGGAAGAATCCCAGGGGAATGATCAAAAGACAAGTCCATTCCCCGCCAAACATTCGGCCAGTCTAGAGTGACGCCGCATTTTAAATAAAACCAGTTCACGGATTCGGCATGAAGCATTATCGGCAGCAGGCAAATGATAAAAATAAAAAGGATGTTTTTTTTCATGATACTGGTTCCTAAAACCTAGTAATAAAGGTCTTCATGAGCAATACCTCTGAGCTTAGGCTTCTCTGCCCCTAATTTAATTATCCTCAATTTATCCATTGGAAATTTATCCAACAGAATATAGCCGCCGTCTTTCCAGCTCGGAATTCTGCTATAGGGATTATCTGAATAGCTTAAAGGATTAACGGAAAAAAAAGTTATCCCGCTAGGAGTTGTATCCGCGACATAGGCTCCATAATCCTGAAGCGCCTTAAGAATTGCCGTCTGATATTTATCCATGCCAAGGGAATGGATATCGAAAGACGGGTCCAATTGGATCAAAGCGCCCATAGGCAAAGCGTCAGGATCATCACTCCATCCGTCTGAATAAGAAGCGGGAGATACCGGACCTCCTTTTTTTGTAAACATTACTGCGCAAACCAATGCATGGGGAATATTACCCGCAAGTAATTCCTGAGGCCAGATACAACCGCTCAAAAGCGAAAAACCAGAGGCCCGTGTACTGATGAATGGATTAATACCATTTCCGCTTAGATCAAAGACTGCGGAATTTCCCGCTACCCATCTTCCATTAATCGTACGGAACTGCCAGAACTCATAGGAATAGCTATTATCAATAAAACATGTATGGCCATCTGAAGAATCCGGCGGCCTTGCGTAATCAGGGATTGGAACTGATTTAAGGCCGCGCTTCGGATAACCGGAGGAAATAATCGGCACTGGATAACGCGGAGTGCCCGGATCGGTATAAAAAACAGTAAAACCCGATTTTTTCCCTGATAAAACGATCGGCGGCTTATTAAGCTGGGCCTGAATTAATTTCGCGACCAACTTACCAGAATTGGGATCAATATCTGGGTTTGCTGCTATCTTTTGATACCATAATGAACTGCCATTAAAATAAAACGGCGTAACCTGATCAAAAGCAGGGCAAACAGGGGGCTGAAATAAGCTGCAGCCGGCTAAAGAAAAAAAGACAAAAACAATTAACTTTTTTATCATTATATTATCCTAAAGATGAAATAAAAAAAAACAAGAATAAAATAGGTTCTAATAAGACGAAAAAGAACATTTTCATTCTATTTATTTGAGAAAATACCCCTTCTAATGTATGATATTGTAAAGGCAACTACGCATAAGGGGATTTTATGAGTGAAATAATTGCTTTAGTAAATAGTGAGGAAATCAGCAAACAAATGATTGAAAGCGCGCTGGCGCGGTATCTGATCCAATTAGAAGAAGATGAAACATTAGAGTTTGAGCCGACCGAAAAAAACATCCAATTTCTCAAAACCGAGGTTTTAAATCAATTGATAGAAAGGAAGCTCCTATTGCAAAGGGCGAAAAAAGCAGGTATTGAAGTTTCCCATGAGGCGGTCCGGGAAAACATTGAAAAGATGAAGGCAAATTTTAAAGATGCCGAAGAGTGGCAGACCAATCTAATATCACTTCACATTCAGGAAGAAAATTTATTTGATGAAGTCAAAAAGGAAATGTTGATAGAAAAGTTCTTGAATGAAAATTATCCGAAGGGCGTTAAGTTTACCGAAGAAGAGTTAAAAGCCTATTATGATGAGCATGAGAAGTTTATGAAAGACCCGGATTTATTTAGCTTTTATGAGGCTTATGCCCCAAAAACGGAAAACGTCAAAGAAATTTACGAGACATTTCAGCAGAAATCGGATGCTCACAAGATCTCTCAGGAAATGGAAAAATCAACCTTCCGTTTTCACCACCACATTGATGTACCGGCTTTTCAATTGCCGGAACAGGTTTTAAATGTATTGGCTGAGCTCGAGATAGGGAAAATAGCTTCTATGGAATCGCCTGAAGGCGGATTTTTGGTTTACAAACTTCTGAATAAGCTTATCGGTAAGCGATTGGTTTATGACAATATCAAGGAAAAATTGGCGGAATACTTGATACAGTCCGCGAAAAATGAGGTAGTAGATAAAATTATCCAGGAAGAAATGGAAAAAGCCGCCATTGATTATAAAGACACTACTTATCTGGAAAAATAGCTTTCCGGAGATTTCATGAAACCAAAACAGTTTTTGCTTTCTGCCATTTTAGCTTTATTTCTATTTCAAAGCATAAGTTATGCTGATTTTTTGGAAGATATAGATCAAGCAAGCGATACTTATCAAAACGATAAGAAAAAGGCCCTGAAAACCCTGATTCAGGTTTATCAGAACCAGCCCTTTTTATCATTAATAAAAAACCGTCTTTTCTCAAAGCAAAACTATTTTCTCTACCGGGATTTTCTTTATGAGATACCTCTTTCACGGGAATCCATCCCTGAAATAATTGAAATCAATTTTTTAACTGAAAGCTATGCTTCCTTATCAACCGACATTTCAAACTACTTAGTCTATTACACAGCGGATTCTTTTGCTGACCGGTTCGCGGATTTTATTACGGACGAAAAGTTTTCCCCCCAATTTTATTCCAATAAACAGAGCAAAACAATCTTTTCCATTTTTTCCAAAAGCTATATAAAAAAGGAAAAAGTCAGGGATTTTGATAGATTGTTGTTAAATACAAAAACTCTAGATGTATCCAACGCTATTTACCCAGATTGGGTCAAAGGCTATTTACTGGAAAGTTCCCTTTTTCTGCAAAGGGACGTAAGTGAAATTTTAAAAATGGTTAACCTGACGAATGATTCCGTCCTCAAAGACCTGGAAATTCTGTCGGATTTTATAAATGGAGCGTATAAAAAAATAGTGTCAGAAAATCAAAAAAATCTTTTATTCTCGCCTTCAAGACAGGCTTTGCAGAAAAAATATCAAATAGATATGCCTTACATTGTCGCCTGCTCCTATTTCAGGGAATCCAATTATTCGAAAGCCCTGGAGTATTCAGAAGATTTTTATTTCCCGGAAAAGCAGGACATTTCCCGTTTCCGGTTCCTTTGTTATTTGGGTTCAGGAAATGTGCTTTCAGCGAAATGGGAAATCTTGAATATGCAAAGTCCGGAAGATAAAGCTTTTTATTCCGGGGTGATGGAGCTCATGGAGAACAATTCTAATGGGATTATGAAAATTGAAAATTATCTGGCCGCTTCTGAGAAAAAACCGGATTTTGTCCTGGAATCTATGCTGATCGCTTTTACTTACTATAAAAACAAAACCGATTTGAGCAAAGTCCTTGACGAGATAAAAAAATCACAGCTTTTTCAGGCAGAGCTGCCTGCTCTTCAGGATGAAAGCAAACAAAATTCTCCGGCAAAAGATTTCCTGAAATATCAAAAAGCCATTGAGCTTTCCCGGAAAAATCAAAAGGAGGAGGCAAAGAAAATATTGCTATTAATTATTTCTTCCAGCGAATCTTCGCCTCTTATTAAAAATATGGCGGTGTATGAATACCGGAAAACGGAAAAACCATGAGGGGAAAATGACTCCGAAAGTAAAACTGAAAAATACTATTATTCATTATATTGACGGCGCCAGCTTTTTTATAGGAATCAGCCTTTGTTCATTTTCCGTCATTATTCCCGCTTATGTCAAACATTATACCAATAGTCCGCTTATGCTCGCCCTGATACCAGTCATCTTTGATATCGGCACCAGTATTCCTCAATTATTCAATGTTTATCTGGATAAGAAAAGTTCCCGGAAAGAGACAAAAAAGAACACCATTCGGGATTATTTTATTTCTGCCATTATTAACCGGATCAGTTTTTGGGCAATTGGCTTTTCAATATTGTTTTTCAGTCAATACCCTTCTGTTTCTTTACTATCTTTTTACATCTTTTTTATCGTTTTTAATCTCTCTCTGGGCGTAACCCAGCCGAACTGGATCAATTTGATCAGTGTTACTGTCCCCGATGAAGTCCGGACAAGATTTACAGGAAACAGGGAATTTTTCGCGCGTACGGTGGGCATTATCGCTTCTTTCAGCCTGCCTTTTATTCTGGGAATGGCGGAATTTCCAAAAAATTACGCTTATCTTTTCATCGCCGCGGGCTTTTGTCTCACCATCGGCATTATTCCAGCCCTTTTTTACGAGCCCATTACGGTTATCAAAAAGGACAACCACAACCTCTGTTACGCGAGTTTTTCCCGTTTTATCAAGATTGGTTTAAACATTATCTGGATCAATAAGAAATTGCTGGGGCTTTTGATGTTGTTCTGGAGCCTTTCTGTCTCGAGGATCAGCAACGCTTTTTATACGCCTTATATTATTGATAGCATCATCTCGAAATACCCGGCAGATCAGAAGAACTTGCTGATCAGTATTCTGAATATCGCTCTTTTGTCTTTCGTCGCTTTGACGATGGCCCTGGTTGGAAAATTGATCCCTAAGGTAGGCTACAAAAAATTTCTGGCTATTGGGATGAGTAGTCTTATTCTGGCTAATACTATTGTGGTTTTCTTTCCTTTTTATTGGTCAGCGGTATTAGGGCAATTCTTCCTGGCGCTTTTTGTGTCTAGCGCTTACCTTGTCTCGATTAACGCCATTATGGATTATACAGAACCGGGGCTTCGTTCAACGATTATCGCCTTGAACAGCAATATTAACGCTGTTTTTATCGCCATTTTTTCCATTGCTGGAAGCGGCATAGCAAAAATTTTTAATTTTCAAACTGCCCTTTTGCTTGCAGCTTTCTTCAGTTTCATCATTATGATAATAATAGTCCGCTCTCATATCCGGCCTACTTTAACAAGAATTGTCAGTCTCTGGAATACACCGAGGGATTAAAGAGATTATTCTATAATCCGCATCATAACACCACGCTTTCGGCAAAAATCCAGCTTTTCAATTTCATCCAGAGCCAGAACCATATTCTTTTCCAGAGCAGAATGAGTAGTCATAATGAGCGGCACATAATCCGTCGCGCTTCTTTCCTTCTGGACAACAGAGGCGATGCTGATATTGTGATTTCCGAAAATACCGGAAATTTTGCTTAAAACCCCGGGCTTGTCCATTACATTAAATCGCACATAATAGCGGTTTTGTGTTTCACCAATATTTTTCATGGAAAGATTTTGAAAAGGCACATAGGCGGACTTTTGCGCAGAGCCTTCCAGCGATCTCGCGATATCAATGATATCAGCCACAACTGCTGTAGCAGTAGGCCTGGAACCAGCGCCCCTTCCATAATACATAGAGTTTCCCAGAAATGTGCTTTCCAGTAAAATAGCGTTAAATTCATTGCGGACAAACGAAAGCTGGTTGTCACGCGAAACCAGCGCCGGATTGACTCTTACCTCAAAGGTATGGTCCGGATATCTTTTCGCTATAGCGAGAAGCTTGACCACATAACCTAAATCCTCCGCGTTCTGAATATCCACACTATCTATCCCAATTATTCCCTCTGCATAAACCTTTTGATAATCCACCGGCGTATTAAACGCAAGGCCCGCTAAAATAGCGGCCTTATGCGCGGCGTCATAGCCATTGATGTCCAGAGTAGGGTCAGCTTCCGCGAAGCCTAGCTTTTGCGCCTGCTTTAACGCGCTCTCAAAATCCAGATTTTCTTCCGCCATCTTTGTCAAAATATAATTGGTTGTGCCGTTGACGATTCCATAAATTGATTGGATGACATCGCCGGCTAAAGCATCCGCTATTGTCCGGATAATGGGTATACCGCCGCAAACACTTGCCTCAAAGGCGATTGTTTTTCCTTGCTGGCGGGCCAGGTCAAAAAGGGCCGCTCCCTTTTCAGCCAGAAGCGCTTTATTGGCAGTTACCACACTTTTTCCGCTTTTCAAACTTTCTTCCAAAAGGGTGTAGGCAAAACCCGTTCCGCCCACCAATTCTACCACAATCTCCACCCCAGGATCATTCAAGGCTTCTTTGTAATCAGAAATCTTTTTCGCCGATTGAATTTCTACTCTACGCGGGGTAGTCCAGTCTTTATCGACCACATATTTTAATTCTATATCGAGGCCTGTCCGTTTTTGAATAGTTTCTTTATTATCCTGAAGAATTTCTATCACACCCGTGCCAATGGTTCCATAGCCGATTAACGCTATACCCGCTTTTCTCATAAAGCCCTCCTTTGCAAAGACGCCCTATTATAAAAAGGAAAGCGCTATTTTTCAAGTTTAGCCAGCCAGACACAATTTGACAAAAAGCTTAATGTTTAGTAAACTTTCCTGAAGGAGGATTTAAATATGGGTAAGTTTGGAAGAAAAATCGTTTTTATGGTAGCGACAGTCTTTTTCCTGTTCGGGATAGTCTTTTGTTTTGGCGAGGATAAAAACAAAACTTCTGCTCCCGCTTTTTCTGGAAAGGACATTTTAGGAAAGAAAGAAATCACTTTAAAACAATACACCAACAAAGTGATTCTTCTAAACTTTTGGGCTACATGGTGCCCCCCTTGCAGGGCTGAAATACCAGACTTGATTGAATTATTCAAAAAATACAAGAAAAACTTTATGGTTATTGGTGTCTCTTTAGATCAAGAAGGGCCGGAAGTAGTCAAAAAATTTTATCTGGATCATAATATGAATTATCCCGTCATTATGGGAACTCAAAACATTGTTTCCAGCTATGGCGGCATTTCGGCCATTCCCACTTCTTTTATCATTAACAAGAAAGGCGAAATAGTAAAAAAGATACTGGGCTTTCGAAATAAAAAACAGTACGAAGAGGAAATTAAGCCTTATTTATCTGAGTAAAAGAAACAACCATTTCTCCGTTTCCTTTTCTTCCCGCCCGGAGTGAGCTTTCAGTAAGCGACGCGCGCTTCCGCGAGTAACTACTGAGCTTTCGAAGTCAAATTTAAAAAGTCACTTTGTACTTTTTTATCAAACGAATGGGCACATAGCTCTCTTTTGCTTTGCGGATTCCTTCTATTCCCATATCCTGTTCCCGATTGACAAATAAACACCGTTCGGCGGCTTCGTTCTGGATAAAAAGTTGATTCATCATTTGATAGCTCCCTGTGTAAGAAGAATCCGCTTTTTCAAAATGCACGACAAATGTGGTGTCGTTTAACTTTTCCCCAAAAGAAAGAGCAACAGCTTGCCCCTCAACAAAAACGACCCCTCCAGCCGCATCCAGCAAGTCGAAGTGATCCAGAAAAGTAGAAAACGCTATTTTTTCCCTTTCCACAGAAGGATTTGCAGTCATTTTTCCAGCCATCCATTTGTTAAAAAGCTCCAAACAATCTTTCTTCATAGCGCTGTCATATTTCTTATAAACAAAAGAATAATTTTCTTTGAATTTCTTGACAAAGCCTCTCTTGCCGTCCAATCTCCAGCCTTTTAAAGTCGCAAGCGAGGTTGCTTTATAAAGATAATCAAAATTATTCCTGTCAGGCATAATACGGGCAGAGGCGTACTTTATGTGTTTTTTCTGGTATTCTGGAACCAGCTCAAATTCCCGGATATTTTTTTTGAGGCCATAATCCATTAAGAAAGCAAAAGTTTTCAGGCAATCCTGATATCCAATGGGCGGAAGGAAATAACGTTTACCTTCTTTTTCCGCGGCCAGAACCAAACCTTCTTCATACTGCGCAAATTCCATTTTTTTTGGCCCGCTCCACATAAACAAATTAGTAAAGGTATACTCGGAAATATTTGGAGGGCACGCCTGTAACATTTGAGTAAAAATCGACTTGTCTTCTATACTAATTTTCTTAAAGCTAAGTTCTTCCATTAAAATTCCTTAAAGTTTTTTGTTTCCTCTTCTATCCAGCTCAAATAATCTTCGCTGCCTTCCATTCTTTAGCTTCTTCCTGCTTGCCCATCCACCAGTAAATACTGAATATAGGCCCGCTTACCTGCGCGCATGCCGCAAGCCTTTTTTTCATTGTCTATTGTTGTAGAGACTTGAATAAAACTTTCCATTAATATCTCCGAAAGTATAGGCGCGGTTAATTAACCGCGCCTATTATTAATGCTACCACTTTTCTTTATGCACTATTTCCAACAAAGGCTTTCTCAAATCGCTTTTTACAAAAAAACGCTTTGCGCTTTCTGAAAAGTTCATTTTATCCGCCGGATAACCTAACGGAGTAAACCCAACTATTTTCTGGTTTTTTGGCACCTGAAGAAAGTTTTTGAGCGGTTCTTCATCAAAAACGCCGATCCAGCAAGTCCCCAGGCCAAGACTGGCAGCGGCAAGCATCAAATTCTCAAAAGCAAGCGCCGCATCCGCTAAATAATAATCCATGTTATTCCTTTTCCCGCTTGCCTCTGGATTGCCGCATACTATAATCAAAGCCGGCGCAGCCTTGATCCAGGATTGTTTCGGCGAAGAAAGGTCTACCACTTTTTGAATTATATCCTTGTTTTCTATGACAATAAAATTCCAGCATTGCTGATTTTTCCAGGAGGGCGCAAGCCTTGCCGCTTCCAGCACCAGGTCTAATTTATCCGGTTCTACAGTATCCGGCTTGTAACTTCTCACGCTTCTTCTGGCTCGAATGGCTTCCATTAACTCCATAAAACAAACTCCTGAAAGGAATTTTAATCATTCTCCAGAAAATTGTCAAATAGCATAAATTGCCAAAAAAGTTTTTCTATTATAGAATATAAGGAAGCTTTGATCTGGAGGAGTTATGATTACTAAGGAGTTGCAGCGCACTCATTACTGCGGTGATATTGATAAAGAAGAATTAGTGGGAAAGCGTTTAGTAATAAACGGCTGGGTTCAGAATTACCGGGACCATGGCGATCTTACGTTTCTGGATATCAGAGACAGGACAGGCATTATCCAATTGGTTTTTGACCCAAAAACAAATCCGGATGCTCACTTGATCGCGAAAAAAGCCAGAAGCGAAGATGTGATTTCAGCGACCGGCGTTGTCCTGCTGAGAACGGCTGAAAATATCAACCCTAAAATCCCAACCGGCAAGCACGAAGTAAAAATAGATACAATAGAAATCCTGAATAAATCTAAAACTCCGCCGTTTCAAATGGATCAAACCGAGATCAGTGAGGAAGTCAGGCTCAAATATCGTTTTCTTGATTTTAGAAGGCCGGAAATGTATCAAAACCTGCTGATGCGTCATAAAATCACCCACACGGCCAGGAATTTTCTACATCAAAATGGTTTTCTGGAAGTCGAAACACCGATACTTAATAAATCTACCCCGGAAGGCGCCCGGGATTTCCTGGTGCCTTCCCGCTTGTCTCCCGGTAAATTCTACGCTCTTCCGCAGTCGCCCCAGATTTTTAAGCAGCTCTTAATGGTAGGCGGAATAGAAAAGTATTATCAGATCGCGAAGTGCTTTCGGGATGAAGATTTACGCGCCGACAGGCAGCTCGAATTTACCCAGATCGACATAGAAATGTCATTTATTACAGAAGATGATATTATCAGCCTGATGGAACAGATGATGGCCCAGGTCCTGGAAGAAAACTACCGGATAAAAATTAAGCTGCCTATTAGAAGAATGACTCACCAGGAAGCGATGGAAAAGTACGCGATTGACCGGCCCGATCTGCGCTTTGGCATGGAAATTGTAGATGTAACGAGTGTTGTAAAAGAAAGCGAATTTACCGTTTTTAAATCCGTGGCTCAAAGCGGCGGGATGATCAAATGCCTTCCCGTACCGGAAGGAAGCCGCTTGTCCCGTAAAGATATGGATGATCTGATTGCCTTTGTCGGAAAATACGGTTCAAAAGGAATGGCGTGGATGCGGGTCAAAGATGGAAAATTAGAATCCAATATTGTAAAATATTTTTCCGATGCTATTCAGAAAGAATTAATCGAAAAAACAGGCGCAAAAGAAGATTATGCCTTACTTTTTGTGGGCGACGTGAAGAAAAAAGTGGTTTATGACTCTTTGGCAAACTTAAGGCTTCACCTGGGAGAGAAATTCGGTTTAAGGGACAAATCTAAATTCGAGTTTGTCTGGATTGTGGATTTTCCACTCTTTGAATGGAATGAAGAAGAAAATCGCTATGATTCTGTCCACCACCCTTTTACCGCCCCTAAAATGGAAGACATCAATCTTCTGGAAAAAGACCCGGGCAAAGTCCGCTCGGATGCTTACGACCTGGTGCTCAACGGCATTGAACTGGGTGGAGGAAGCATCAGGATTCATAACCCAGACGTGCAGAAGAAGATATTCAATCTCTTAAATATCTCCGATGAAGACGCTAAAATAAAATTTGGTTTTCTTCTGGAAGCCCTTTCCTATGGAGCGCCGCCCCATGGAGGATTGGCTTTTGGATTGGACAGGATGGTGATGGAGTTTCAAGGCCTTTCAAATATTCGCGATGTGATTGCTTTTCCAAAGACTCAAAAAGGCCAGGATATCATGAGCGATACGCCTTCTGAAGTAACTCAAAAACAATTAGAGGAGCTCAATGTCAAAATCGCGGAGAACAGGGCAAATAAATAAAACAGGGGGCTTTACCTTTTATGAAAAAGAACTCTTATCCATGGCTTATTGGAATTGGTTTTGTCATTTTAAGCGCTGTGTTTTTCCACAAGGCTTTTCTGGGTTATTCGATACAGGGAGTAGACGCGCCTTTAGGGGCTTTGCAAAGGTTTGCGGAACAAAGTAAATCCATTGTTTCTTTCTGGATTGATGATATCTTCTGGATGGGTTACAAATCAGGCAGCCTTTCAGTTAATTTTTATAGTTTTTTTATGAGATTTACAGATCCCGCCTTAGTACAATTCTTGACTTATTTATTCGCGGTGCTTTTTTCCCTGTTGTTTACCTACTTGCTCTTAAAAAAATTCAAACTTTCACATATTGCTTCTGTTTTTGGTGCGATCGCTTACTCTTTCACCCCTCCATTGATTACCCTGGTTTATTCAGGACATACTCCAATGATAGATATGTTGCCCTATTCACCGGCATTGTTTTACTGTCTCACCATTGCTTTTGACAAAGAAAATCGTGATAGAACAAAGACTGCCTTAAGCCTTGCCTGTGCGGGAATCGCATGGGGCATTATGATGACCGATGATGTGCAGAGAGGCCTTTATTTCTCAATTTTTGCAGCCTTTTATATTCTTTTTAAAATTTTTGAGGCCAATCAAATTAAATGGAGGTCTTTCTTAAAAGACATTCAAAATAAAAATGTCTTGTTAGACCTATTAAAAATCGCCTTCATTGCCCTATTTTTATTCCTGACCTTCTCGAATGGTTTCAATAGCTGGCTGGATTCACTTAAAGTTCGTACCGCCCAGACTCAGAACGTAAACTCTAGCGAAGAAGCCGCTTTAGAAAAATGGAATCTCTCTACTATGTGGTCCTTTCATCCGGCCGAGCTTATAGATGCCTTTGCTTTCGGCTATCACGGTAAATTGTCCGGAGACACAAAAAACCCTTACTGGGGAGCAAAAGAATACGCTGGCAATAGCGAGGCCCTTGGCTTCTTTGTGCTGCTTTTTGTTTTGATTGGCCTTATTGGTTATTATAATAAGAACAATCTGGTAAAATTCTTTTTTTACGGCGGTTTGATCGCTTTGCTTTTTTCGTTTGGAAGATTCTGGCCGGGAATGCCTTTTTACTGGCTCTTTTATCACCTGCCTTTGATGAGTAATTTCCGTGCCCCTGCGAAATTTGTATCCATTGCCGCCTTTGCTTTGGCGATACTTTCGGCTTTCGGAGTCGAGTTTATTCTCAAAGCCATTCAGGAAGAAAAGGAAAAGGCTGAAAAAACAATTCAAAATATTTTGAAAGTACTGGGCGTTTTTCTTGGTCTTGGTATTGTCTGGCTGATTCTTGTTTCTGCCTTTTCTTCCGATATAGCTGCCGGAATATCCCAAAAAATCCAAAATCAGGCAATGGGGAATATCGCCCTTGAAAACATCAATTCATCTTTAATGAGAATGATTATCTTTACCGCTTTATCCGCCGGAATTTTTTTAGTTGTTCTGCAATTAAAAGATAAGCCAAATTTAAAAAAAGGCGCGATTGCTTTATTCATTCTGCTTTTAACCTTTGATTTGTGGAGCATTAACTGGTATTATCTGGAAAAAAGTTATATTAAGGTAGACGAATATTATCATCCGGATGGGGTCATCAGTTACTTAAACGAAGAATATAAAAACGATATTTTCCGCGTTACTACTTCTTTGATGATACCCAATAAGAATCAAGCTTCTCCTGTTCCAACCACAAGCTTAAAAGGGCCTTACATGACTTATTTTTTTCCTTATTTTCATGTCCAATCGATGGATATCACGGCTATTTCCGGGATCATTACTGATTACAACAATTTCTTTATGAAAACCTTGGAAGGCTCTTCCTCACGCCCGATTCAAACTATTGATGATTTAGTCAATTTGAATCTTCGGCTGATGCGGATCGCCAATATAAAATACCTCATTACAGATGGGTACATTTATTTGAATCAGCCTATTCCAATTTTTCACAGCCTGACTAATAACACCAATTTTGCCCTGATTCAAGTGCTCAATGGCTACAATCAACCCCAGGCTCTATTTGCTGTAAAAAATTATCTTCCCCGGTTAGGTTTTTATGAAAATTATGTTTGCATAAGCAATAATGACGAAGCATTGAAGTATTTATCTGATCCATCGTTTGATATTGAGAAAGAGCTTGTTATCCAGGCTTCAAAAGAATCCAGCTTTATCTCTTCCAATAAAGTGCTTCCCATTAAAATTACAGAATACAAATCTTATTACATTAAAGCAGAGCTATCTAATACTCAAGATGGCTTTGTTCTTATGACATCGAAATATGATCCCAATTGGAAAATTTATATAGACGGCAAGAAGGTTCCTATTTATGTAGCGAATTATCTGGAAATGGGGACTTTCGTTTATAAAGGGAATCATCTGATAGAATTTAAATTTGAGCCGAACAGCCTTTTGTTTTTTGTATCGTTATTCACTGCTTTAGCAGGATTTTTGGCTCTCTGCGCTTATTTGATTGGAATTAATCTAAATAAAGAGGAAGCGCGCTTGACAAAACTAAATAAAATGCTATAATGTGACGGTTTTTCTTATTGTGTTATGTGTTTGATTGCTTTTCTGAATCGTTAACTATTGAAATCATAATATTATAATATTAAGGAGGAGTAAAGTATGAAGAAAGTTTCTATCCTATCTATGATCTTGAAAGTATTGTTGGCTTTTGGTATAGTCGCTTCTTTAACAGCAGCGGCTTGGAGTGAGGAAGTTAAGGATTACAACAATGAACCTGTAACTATCACTGTTGCTTGTTTCCCGGCCTTGGATGCCGCTTATTCAAATCTTATCCCTTTGTTTAACAAACGTTACCCTTTTATCAAAGTTGATCTCCAGGTGCTTGGCTATACGGAACACCACAACAAACTGACAACGACTATGGCTGCCGGCGAAGGAGTTCCGGACGTTGCTACTGTTGAAGTCGCCTATCTAGGCACACTGGGCGGCGGTGGTGGTTTTATCAATCTTTTAGAAAAACCCTTCAACGCGGGAAAATACAAAGAGTTCTTTGCTCCTTATATGTGGGCACAGGCTTCTACCAGCGACAAAGAATTGATTGCTTTGCCTGTTGATATGGGCCCTGGATGCGCTTACTACAGAACGGATGTTTTAGGAGAAGTAGGTGTAAAGATAGAAGATATTAAAACCATGGACGATTTATTTGCACTAGGGAAGAAAGTAAGAAAAGTAGATGCCAAAGGCAAGGCGACTCGCTGGTTGATTGCAAACACAAGAGACATTGTGGAAATGTATATCAGAGGCGACAACATCTGGTACTTTGATAAAAATGGAGTGCCGGCTTTAGATAGGCCTCAAATAAGAGCGGGCCTCACTTTCGCAAAAAGAATAAGAGATGCTGGATATGACGCGAAAATTGGTTCCTGGACTCCTGAATGGTACGGCGCTCTAAAAGACGGCGCGGTTGCTTTTCAGCCTTCCGGCGCATGGCTCACAGGGCACTTGAAGAATTGGATGGCTCCTACTGCTGCTGGAAAGTGGAAAGTAGCTAAATTCCCGGCTTTAAAGAAAGGCGGAAAACCTTTGAGCGTTTCATGGGGCGGCTCTTTCCTGGCTATCCCTACCACAGCTAAATACAAAGGCGCTGCCTGGAAATTTATTGAATTCGCTACTACTCGTGTTGAATCTCAGTTGATGAACTACGAAAAAGCAGATGCTTTTCCGTCTCTAAAAGCAGCCTGGACTAATAAAATCATGTCTGACCCCATTGAGTATTTAGGCGGGCAGAAGGCAAGGCTCTTATGGGCTGATATCGCAAGCAGTATTCCGGAAGTTTATGTCAACGAAAAAGACGCTGTAGCAGCTTCTGTATTAACTACCGCTGTCGGCAAAGTTCTGGATGAAGGCAAAGATATTGACAAATCTATTAAAGAAGCTCAAAAGACTCTGGAAAACAGAGTCAAAAGAAGCCGCAGAAATTAAAGGCCTATTATTTCATTAGTAAAACCATAAAATCCTCAGGGTTGAACGCTTCAATCCTGAGGATTTTACTTGTTAGGAATTCAGGATAATTTGCATTATTTTTTAGAGAGAGATATAATATATTTCAAAATAGAGTTTTCAAGCAAATATAATATCTTTAACTTTCTGAAGGAGCGTATATGGCAACATCATCCGTTGTTAAAACGACAAAAAAAGATTATAATTGGGGAGGGTTTCGTTTAAAGGCTGCGCCCTATGTTTTTACAGCTCCTTTCTTTATTGCTTTTTTAATATTTTCTTCTTTTCCGCTTGTTTTTTCTACATTCTTAAGTTTTCAAGAATGGAATGGCGTCCGCCAGATGAAATTTGCCGGAATAGATAATTACTTCTTTCTGATCCAGGATCCGCTTTTCTTAAAGAGCATTCTCAATACTATTATTTTAATGTTAATGTGTGATATACCTCAGCATGTTCTGGCTTTGTTTTTTGCTTTTATCTTAAATTCAGCTTTTATCAAGTTTCGGGAATTTTTTAAAGGCGCTTTTTTTCTGCCTTATGTAACTTCTAGCGTTGCGGTAGCTATTGTCTTTGGTATATTATTTGGGATGCAGTATGGTTTTATTAATTATTTGCTCAGTTTTGTTTTTGAATCGCCCATAATGAAATCATTATTTGGCGGCTCTTTTGAATTCCCTATAAACTTTGGTGTTGGCTGGGCCGCAAAAACAGCGGTATCCACTCTTGCGATCTGGAAATGGACTGGCTGGATTACTATATTGTATTTAGCCGGCCTTCAAGCTATTCCAGAAAGCCTTTATGAAGCGGCAAGAGTCGATGGAGCAACATGGCCCCAGGTATTTTTTCATATCACCATTCCTTTGTTAAAACCGATTATGTTTTTCGCGATCACGATGAGTATCATCGGTAGTATGCAATTTTTTGACGAACCTTTGGTGTTATTGGGAGACGAGGGCGGTGTAAACAACACAGGTTTTACCGCCACTATGTTTATGTATAAAAGCGCGTTTGCGTGGGGCGAGTTTGGGAGAGCCGCGGCTGCTTCCTATATACTTTTTGTCGTAATATTATTCTTATCTTTTATCAATAATATGATTTTCAAAGATAGGGATAGGGTATAAAAAATTTAAGGGCCTTTTCTTATGAGGTACGGCTACTTTGACGACGCAAAAAGAGAATATGTTATTACCGATCCAAAAACGCCTGTAAAGTGGATCAACTATATCGGCCAGCTTTCTTTCGGAGGCTTTGTTGATCACACAGGCGGAAGTGTTATCTGCAAAAGAGATCCCTCTCTCAATCGCATATTGAAATACATTCCTCAAATGCCTTCTTCCGACTTCAAAGGCGAAACGCTGTATATTCGTTTGAAGGACAAGGAGGGGAAATATCAGGTATTTTCCCCTTATTTTGTTCCCACCTTGACTCCTTATGAAACCTATGAATGCAGGGTTGGTTTAGGTTATTCCCGTTTTATCTCTGAATTCTATGGGATTCAGTTTGATATTATTGTTTTTGTTCCCATCAATGAGTCCAGGGTCATCCGTGATATCAAAATCACCAACAAAAATAAATATTCCGTTGATATAGACGCTATCCCGGTTGTGGAATATTCTCACTTTGAAGCCTTAATGCAATTGACAAACGCGGATTGGGTGCCTCAGACTATGCAGAGCCGCATCCATGAAGAAGACAATCATTTAAAAGTGCTGACTCAATTTGCTTTTATGAAGAAAAATATCCGGACAAATTACTTTACTTCCAACCTTCCGATTTCGTCTTTTCAGTCTGATAGAAAACTTTTTCTAGGCGCTAATGAATATGGTTCATGGGTCCATCCTCAGGAGCTTCAAAACGAAGAACTGAGTAATTATGAGGCTCATCGAGGAGATAATATCGCCGCGCTCCTGCATCATCTTGGTACCTTCAAGCCGGGAGAAACAAAAAGCCTAATCACTCAATTAGGCCAGGAAGATACCGTAGAAAAAGCTATGCCGAGAATACTCAAATACCGCGAATCAAAAAACGTGGATGCGGCTTTTCATGAGTTAGGTGATTTTTGGAATGATTATTTATCGAAAATGCAGGTAGAAACGCCGGATGTCTCTATGAATACTATGCTCAATATCCACAATCCGCGGCAATGCTACATTACTAAAAACTGGTCCAGATATCTTTCGCTCTATCAGCTAGGATATGGTAGTGATAGGGGCATCGGTTTTAGAGACGCTTCTCAAGACGTTATGGGCATTATCGCAAATGCGCCTGAAGAAGGAAAGGATCTGATAAAAAAACTCTTGAGTATCCAGAAAAGAGACGGCTCAGCCATGCATCAATTTAACCCGCTTACCATGGCAGCGGGAGTAGGAGACTCAAATTCAAGAGAATTTCAAGATAGGCCTAAATATTACAGTGATGATCACTTGTGGATTATTCTTGCGGTCTGCGCTTATATCAAGGAAACTGGCAACATTTCTTTTTTAGACGAAGTTATCCCTTATTATGAAAAGAATAAGCACGATAAACCCCTGGAAACCTCTCCTGTTTTAGACCATTTAAAACGGGGGATTGAGTTTACAAAGAATGACATCGGAGACCATGGCCTTCCGCTTCTTGGGTTTGCGGATTGGAATGATACAATTAATCTAAAAAAAGGCGCGGAATCTGTATTTACCGCGAATTTGTATGGCAAAGCAATTCTGGAAATGATAGAATTGATGGAACATTTAAATCTAAAAGAGTGGGTGGAAAAATACAAGACTGACTATAAAGAAATCAAAGATAAAGTAAATAAACAAGCCTGGGATGGAAAGTGGTATGTCCGTTATTTTGATTTTGACGGCACGCCTCTCGGATCTAATAAAAATTTACACGGAAAAATTTATATAAACGCCCAATCCTGGTCAGTTATTTCAGAATTTGCCCCCCTAAAACGAGGGAAGCAGGCATTGGAATCCGTCAATAAAATACTCAATACTAAAAATGGTATTAAAATGAGCTATCCCAGTTTTAACGGGTTTGATCAAAATAAAGGCGGTGTAACTACTTATCCCCCTGGGGCAAAAGAAAATGGCGGTATTTTCCTGCACACCAACCCATGGGTGATTATAGCGGAAACCATCCTGGGTAATGGTGATAGAGCCTATGAATATTACAATCAGATCAATCCAGCCGCGAAGAATGATAAAATAGACGAATTTGAATGCGCGCCTTATTGTTACCCGCAAAATATTCTAGGAGATGAACACCCTCAGTTTGGCCTTGCCAGAAATAGCTGGCTTTCCGGGACTGCCAGCTGGTGCTATCAGGCTACCACAAAGCACATTCTAGGAATACAACCAGATTATAACGGTTTGAAAATCGACCCTTGCATTCCTAAAAAATGGAAAGGTTTTAAAGCGATGCGCGCTTTTAGAAATTCTTTTTATGAGATAGAGGTCAAAAATCCAAAACATGTTTCCAGAGGAGTGAAGTCCATAAAGATAGATGGAAAAATCATAAAAGGAAATATTGCCCCTATTTTTAACGATGGAAAAGAGCATTTAGTAGAAGTCATTATGGGATAAATCTGTGGGGGGAATCTATGCGTTTTGGCTTTTTTGATGATTCCAAAAAAGAATATGTGATTCAAACTCCTAAAACACCCTATCCATGGATCAATTATCTCGGCTCCCAGAATTTTTTTGGGATCCTGTCCAATACCGCCGGCGGTTATTGTTTTTATAAAGACGCCCGTTTGAGAAGAATTACTCGCTACCGTTACAACCAGGTTCCCGCAGATCATGGCGGCGGAAGATACTTTTATGTCCAGGACAATGAAAACAATGAATTTTGGTCTCCTTCCTGGTCTCCGGTAAAAAAAGATCTTGATTTTTATGAATGCCGGCATGGTTTGGGTTATTCCAGGATCTCTGGCGAAAGAAGCGGAATTCGAAGCAGTATTCTTTATTTTGTTCCTCTTCACGAAAACTGTGAAATACATCAAATTCAGTTGAAAAACACTTCTCAAAAACAAAAAAAAATAACTCTCTTTTCTTTTATTGAATTTTGTCTCTGGAACGCTATGGACGATATGACAAATTTCCAGCGGAATTTAAGCACCGGCGAAATAGAAGTTGAAGGTTCGGTCATCTATCATAAAACCGAATATCGCGAACGGCGGAATCATTTTTCTTTTTATTCAGCCAATACTTCCATCGATGGCTTTGACACGGACCGGGAAAGCTTTTTAGGCCTTTACAATGGTTTTGACGCGCCGCAAGCGGTCGCGGAAGGCAAATCTCGTAATTCTATGGCCAGCGGCTGGTCGCCTATCGCTTCTCACTCCATTCAGATTGATCTAAAACCCGGAGAAGAAAAAAATATCGTCTTTGTTCTGGGTTATATCGAAAACCCGGAGGAAGAAAAATGGGAAAAGCCAGGCATTATTAATAAAAAGAGGGCAAAAGAACTCTTGAATAAATTTGATTCATCCCAAAAAGTGGAAAAAGCATTTGATGAATTAGGAAATTATTGGAATGAACTGCTGTCGGCCTATCAAATAGAATGTGATGACGAAAAATTAAGCCGCATGGTCAATATCTGGCATCCTTATCAATGCATGGTTACTTTCAATCTGTCCAGAAGCGCCTCTTATTTTGAATCAGGGATCGGCAGAGGAATGGGATTCAGAGACTCCAACCAGGACCTTTTGGGTTTTTTACACTTGATACCGAAAAAAGCAAAAGAACGCATTATAGACATTGCTTCCACACAGTTTGAAGATGGAAGCGCTTACCATCAATATCAGCCTCTCACTAAAAAAGGAAACAACGAGATCGGTAGCGGGTTTAACGATGATCCCCTCTGGCTGATCGCTGCTGTCGCCGCTTATATCAAGGAAACAGGGGATTTTGCTATTCTGGATGAAGAAGTGCCTTTTGATAATAATGAAAAAAACAAGGCTTCTTTATTTGAGCATTTGAAACGTTCTTTTTATCACGCGGTTTTTAAAAAAGGCCCACATGGTCTCCCACTCATCGGGAGAGCCGACTGGAACGACTGCTTGAATTTGAACTGTTTTTCAAAAGAACCCAATGAATCCTACCAGACCTGTGAAAATGTTCAGGATGGCAAGATCGCGGAATCGGTTTTCATAGCCGGCTTATTTACTGCAGTCGGCCCGGATTTTGTAGAAATATGCAGACACAGAGGCGATATTTCGGAAGCGGAAAAGGCCAAAAAAGAAATTTTAATTATGAAAGAAACTGTTCTACAACACGGCTGGGATGGAGAATGGTTCTTAAGAGCTTATGATGCCTTTGGCCAAAAAGTTGGCGGCAAAGAATGTAAAGAGGGCAAAATTTTCATAGAACCGCAGGGTTTCTGTATTATAGGCGGCATAGGAATAAAAGAAGGCCTCGCTGAAAAAGCCTTGAACTCTGTACAGGAAAAACTGGAAACCAAATACGGCATTATCCTTCAAAATCCAGCTTATTCTTCCTATTATATAAATCTAGGGGAAATTTCCTCCTATCCGCCGGGCTATAAAGAAAACGCAGGTATTTTCTGCCACAACAATCCCTGGATCACCATTGCTGAGACAATCATTGGCCATGGAAAAAGGGCATTTGAACTTTACAAGAAAATCACTCCCGCTTATCTCGAAGAAATAAGTGAAATTCATAAAATGGAACCCTACGCTTATTGCCAGATGGTAGCAGGAAAAGACGCTGTCCGGCATGGAGAAGGAAAAAA